>JAJAZH010000432.1 GCA_026785815.1 Ramlibacter sp.
GCCCGGGACGGCGGCCCGTCAAGCCGCCATCGGGCGTGGGCTGCACCTCGTAATCTGGATACTGCCCGGAAATCTTCGCCCCCAGGAGTTTCTGCCAGCTCGGTGGTTCTGAGCATCCGCCCAGCGCCAGGAGGGCGGTGAACCACGGTTGCGGGATGTCCAGGCGCATCAAGAAAGAAACCGATCATGTTCAAACTCGTCTCCATCGCCGCTGTCGTGGCCCTGCTTTGCGCCTGTTCCGGCATGTCAGGCGGCTCGATGACCGGTTCCAGCGGCATGTCTGACTCCACCACCATGGGCTCCTCCGGCACGATGCCCGGCAGCACCAGCTCCACCACGAACAACGGCGACGGCCCGAACTGATTCTTCTGATCGCAAAGCCGCCGTGCCGCCGGACGAGATCCGGCTGCGCCGCTGCCCGGCTCAGTCCGGAGCTTGCCGCTCGGCGTTTTCGGGTACCCTCGCGCCCACATGAAGGACGCGATTATCTCCATCTCCGGTCTTTCCAAGACTTACGCGTCAGGTTTCCACGCGCTGAACAATGTGGGCTTGGAGATCCGACGCGGAGAAATTTTCGCGTTGCTGGGTCCGAACGGAGCGGGCAAGACAACGCTGATCAGCATCGTCTGCGGCATCGTCAATGCCAGCGCCGGTCAGGTGCTGGTGAACGGCCACGACATCGCGCGGGACTATCGCGCAGCGAGGTCGCTGATCGGACTGGTGCCGCAGGAGCTGACTACCGAGGCTTTCGAAACCGTCTGGAATACGGTGTCGTTCAGCCGCGGGCTGTTCGGCAAGCCGGACAAGCCAGCGCACATCGAACAGGTGCTGCGGGACCTGTCGCTCTGGGACAAGAAAGACAACGCGATTCGCACCCTCTCGGGCGGGATGAAGCGGCGGCTGTTGATCGCGAAGGCGCTGTCGCACGAACCGCTGGTGCTGTTCCTGGACGAGCCGACGGCTGGCGTGGATGTCACGCTGCGCCGGGAGATGTGGGCGCTGGTGCGGGCGCTGCGCCAAACCGGCGTCACCATCATCCTCACCACCCACTACATCGACGAAGCCGAGGAGATGGCCGACCGCGTCGGCGTGATCAGCAAGGGCGAGATCATCCTGGTGGAAGACAAGGTGGAGCTGATGCGAAAGCTCGGCAAAAAGCAGTTGACGCTGCAACTGGCGCAGCCACTGGGCGGCTTGCCGGCAGCACTGGCTGCGCTTCCGCTGGCGCTGGCGCGCGGCGGCAGCGAGCTGACCTATACCTACGACGCCAAGAGCGAGCATTCGGGCATTGCGCAGCTGCTGCAGAACCTCGACCGCGAGGGCATCGCCTTCAAGGACCTGCAGACGCGGCAGAGCTCGCTGGAAGACATCTTCGTCAGCCTGGTGCGTGAAAAGGAGGCATGAGGATGATGAACCTGCACGCGATCCGCGCGATCTACCGGTTCGAAATGGCGCGTACGTTGCGCACGCTGATGCAGAGCATCATCTCGCCAGTGGTCTCCACCGCGCTGTACTTCGTGGTGTTCGGCTCAGCCATTGGCTCGCGCATCCCCGAGGTGGGCGGCGTCAGCTACGGCGCGTTCATCGTGCCGGGCCTGGTGATGCTGTCGCTGCTGACGCAGAGCATCAGCAACGCTTCGTTCGGCATCTACTTTCCCAAGTTCACCGGCACCATCTACGAATTGCTGTCGGCGCCGATCTCGACGCTGGAGATCGTCATCAGCTATGTCGGTGCGGCGGCCACCAAGTCGATCGCGCTCGGCATCGTCATCCTGGCCACGGCCGCCCTGTTCGTGCCGCTGAAGATCCTGCATCCGGGCTGGATGCTGACGTTCCTGGTGCTGACGGCGGTGACGTTCAGCCTGCTCGGCTTCATCATCGGCATCTGGGCCGACGGCTTCGAGAAGCTGCAGTTCATCCCGTCGTTGATCGTCACGCCGCTCACCTTCCTGGGCGGCACCTTCTACTCCATCGACATGCTGCCGCCGTTCTGGCAAACAGTGAGCTTGTTCAATCCGGTGGTGTACCTGGTGAGCGGCTTTCGCTGGAGCTTCTACGGCATCTCCGACGTCGGCGTCGGCATCAGCCTGGCCGTGACGTTGCTGTTCCTGGCCATCTGCCTGGCCGGCGTGGTCTGGATTTTCAGGACGGGGTATCGGCTGAAGAGTTGAAGATCTGCGCCGTGAGCTGGCGCTCCTCGAGCAGCCGCTCCACCTGGACACGACCTTCCGGGCTGGCCATCAGCACCAACACCGCGCCGGCGCTGACCAGCTGGTCGTCGGGCGGGTTGAACACCCATCGGCCGGGGTCATGCAGGGCCATCATCAGGTAGCCCCGCGACCGGGGGATCAGCTCGGACAGGCTGGTCGGGGCAAAGCCGACCGGCACCACCACTTCCTCCACGCGCAAACCGTCGTCGCTGCGCAGCATCTTGTCCATGAAGTTGACCACGTGCGGCCGCACCATGGCCGATGCGATGCGCATGCCGCCTGTGAAGTCCGGCGAGACGATCTCGTCGGCGCCCGCGCGCCGGGCCTTGTCGGCGTTGCGCACGTCGTGCAGGCGGGCCACGACGCGCGACTGGGGATTGAGCAGCTTGACCGACAGCGCCACCATCAGGTTGTGGCTGTCGTCGCCGGTCACGGCGAACACGCCGGCCGCGGCCAGCACACCGGCCCGGCGCAGCGCGTTGTCGTCTGCCGCGTCCGCATGCACGTGCAGCGTGTTCGGCTCGTGCTCCAGCCAGCTGTCCAACGCGGCCTGGTCGTGCTCGATCACCACGAATGTCCGGCGCGTCTTGAGCAGTTCGTTGGCCACGTTGGTGCCGACGCGGCCGATGCCGCAAACGATGTAGTGGTTGTCGAGAGCGGCGATCTGGCGTTCCATGCGGCGTTTCCTCAGTGCGGCGTTGAGATCGGATTCAATCAGCAGTGCCAGGAAGGTAGAGACAAGGTAAGTCATGGTGGCAATGCCCACCATCGAAATGCCCACGGTGAACAGCCGCCCCATCGGGTGCGCGCTGAGGTCCACGATCTCCGCGAAGCCGATGGTGGCCACGGTGATGAAGGTCATGTAGAAGCTGTCGATCCAGGTGGCGTTCGGCCGGCCGATCGAGTGGTAACCGATCGTGCCCACCACGTGGACCGCCAGCAGCACGGCGGCGCCGTGGACCAGGCCGCGGAAGTGCCGGCTTCGAAGGGCCTTCTTCACGGGACAGCCGGCATGCGATTGGTGATGGCGGCGCAGACGGCGTGTTGTCCGACAATCCAGCGCCCCCGCGCTTGCGTACTCGAGTCAGGCACTCTCCTGTGCCAGTCCTCGACCGCCGGATTCAGGCGGCTCAACAGCTTCATCACCATCATGATCAAATTCATCGTCTCAGCCGCCCTTGTCACCTTGTTGTCCGCCTGCTCCAGCATGTCTGGCGGCCCCATGTCCGGCTCTACCGGCATGTCCGGCACCGGCTCGATGGGCGCTGCGGGCAGCATGGGCGGCGGCTCCGGCCCGATCGGCAGCTCCGGCGAAGGCCCCAACTGAGATCGGTTGGTCGACGGATATCGAGGATATCGTCTGATTGGCCGGCCATCGGAAACGGCGACATCACCGCATTAATCGCCAAGCGTCACCTGCACCGTCGCCCCGTTCATCATCAGCACACAAGCGCCGGACGATAGCGATGTCATCCGGCGCACTGCCGCCGGCAACCTGACCGGCGCGCTCTGAGCCTTCCACCCCTGGAGACCTTCGATGCCGACGGCATGCAGCGTTTGCAGGTCATTGCCCGCCAGGATCACGGTCGGGCGCCGACCGGGCCGATGCACGATCGCCGAGAGCTGTTGCTCCGCCGAGCCGCTTCGGTGATTGGAGAATCCGGGAGCGGTCGCAATCGGCTCCAGCCCCGGCGGCTGGTATCGGTACAGCGTCAGGACGCCGCCGAGATGGGGCGTCGACACGGCAGCAATGTCCAGCCGACCGTCCCCATCGAAATCTGCGATCCCCACCGGATTCAGCCAGCGGTTCGCAGTGCCGATGAAAGGGCTGCGTGCCAGTTGGGCCAGTACCGGCTGGCGCGCCCCGGCGCCCAGACGCAGGCCGTACACCACGAGGCTGGAGCCGAGCTTGTCATCTGACTCCACGAGAATGATCTCGTCGCGGCCATCTCCGTCCAGGTCGGCCAGGCGCGGCAAGCGGTCTTCGATCACCCGATTGGGTGTCAGGTCGAGGGATAGCGCCCGTTGCGAGCCGTCCGGCTGCGCCAGCAGCACATGCAGGCTGGCCGCGTGCACGCTGGAGCCGAGCGCAGCATGTGGATAGCGGCTGGTGGGCGAGCCCAGCCAGACCCAGGCGATGTTACTGGTCCCTCTCACGGCCTGGCTGTCGGGAATCCTGGCCACCGAAGTCGCGGGAACCGCATGGAGCGCAGC
>JAJAZH010000433.1 GCA_026785815.1 Ramlibacter sp.
CTGCAATAGTCTCCCCACCGCAGCTTGTTCGGATCGGCCGCGAACAGCGACGACCCGATGCGTGAAACCCCTGCGAGAGAGTTGACGTCCTGCAGGAAAGCGTCAGGCGCGACGCTCGCCTTCTGGGCAACCGCGGGTGACGAACAGAGGACGAAAAGGCACAACCATCCCAGGAACCGTTTCATTGGTGCTCCCCAGTCATGTGAAAGTGAACATCGCCAAGGGATTAAACCCTATTGCTGGCTCGTCGCAACGCCTTTCAGCGTCCGATGGGCGACTGCATCACTGTCCTTCACGTGCAGCACCCGCTGCGGGTACGGAATGTCGATGCCGGCCGCGCGAAAAGCCTTGAGCACGTGCAGGTTGATGTCCGAGCGCACATTGAGCTGGCCGTTGGACGGATCGGCGATCCAGAACAGCAGGCAGAACTCCAGCCCGTCGGCGCCGAAGCGGGCCAGCCGGGCCGAAGGCGCAGGGTCGGTCAACACCCTTGTGCAAGCGGCTGCGGCATCGACCAGGATCTTCTGCACCTGCTCCACGTCGCTGTCGTAGCCCACCGTCACGTCGCAGGTCAGCAGGATGCGCGGATCGGCCAGCGACAGGTTCTCGATCCGCTCGGTGATCAGCTTTTCGTTGGGCACGATCGATTCGCGGCCGGTCAGCGAGCGGATCAGCGTGTAGCGGGTCTTGATGTCCATCACCGTGCCCTCGAAGCCGTCGACCCGCACCGTGTCGCCGATCCGCAGGCTGCGCTCGGCCAGGATCACGAAGCCGCTGACATAGTTGGCCGCCAGCTTCTGCAGGCCGAAGCCCAGACCGACCCCGAGCGCCCCGCCCAGCACCGACAGCGCCGTCAGGTCGACGCCGACGGCGGACAACGCGAACAGCAATCCCACCAGCAGCAGCACGGCCCGGATGGTGTTGGCCGCCACCTTGCGCAGCGACAGGTCGTGCAGGTGCTGGCGCAGGACCCGCTGTTCCAGCGCCGCCGAGATCCACAGCGCCAGCACCAGCACGACGCCGCAGGCCACCACACCCTGCACCAGGCCCAGCAGGCTGATCTGCGACTTGCCGAAGGCGAACCGGATCTTCTCCATCTCCGCCATCACCGGCGGCAGCAGGCCCATGATCCACAGGGCGGCGGCGATCCACGCAACCCAGGAGAACACCCGCTCCACCAGCCGCGCGCCGGCGGAGCTCGGGAACACCAACGTCAACACCCGCGCCAGCAGCCGGATGCCGGCCAGCGACAGCAGCACCGGCACCGCGATGCGTAGCAGCGGCACCGCATGGAAGCCGCCGACCACCAGCTGAGCGCTGTATGTCAGCGCCAGCGCCAGCAGCGGGAACAGCACGCCGTCCACCAGGGCGCGGCCGAACCAGACCGAATCGCTCGGCCGCTTGCGGCCGGTCAGCCAGCAGATGCCGAACGCGACCACGAGGCAGGCCACCAGCGTGCCGGCGTCCCACAGCGTCGTGCCCCGATCGAGGTCGCGGATGAAGCGGCCGAGTTGGTCCAGCCCCGGGTCGTCGCGCGGATTCAAAGCGGCCAGACCGGCGGTCGTTTCTCGGTGAAGGCGGTGACGCCCTCCTGGGCCGATGGATCCATCATGTTCACCGCCATGGTCTGGCCGGCCAGCTGGTAGGCCGCCTCCAGTCCCATCTCGCGCTGGCGATAGAACAGCTCCTTGCCCATCGCGATCGCGGAGCGCGGCTTGGCGACGATGCTTGCCACCAGCTTTTCGACTTCGGCATCGAGCCGGTCCGGTGCGACGGCGCGGTTGACCAGCCCGCGCTCGAGCGCCTGCTGCGCGCTGATGAAGTCGCCGGTCACCAGCATCTCCATGGCGAACTTGGACGGCACGTTGCG
Source organism: Ramlibacter sp. (assembly GCA_026785815.1). GTDB lineage: Bacteria > Pseudomonadota > Gammaproteobacteria > Burkholderiales > Burkholderiaceae_C > Ramlibacter. The sequence continues at coordinate 1,871 of JAJAZH010000433.1, forward strand.
CAGCAGCGGCACGCTCGGTGTGGAACAGAACAAACCGAGGTTGACACCGCTGACGGCGAACTTCGCGTCGGTGGAAGCGACGGCCAGATCGCATTGCGCCACCAGCTGGCAACCGGCTGCGGTGGCGATGCCCTGCACCCGCGCGATCACCGGCACCGGCAGCTTCTGGATCGCCAGCATCACGCGGCTGCACTGCGCGAACAGCTGCTGGTAATAAGCCAGCGCTGGCGTCGCGATCATTTCCTTGAGGTTGTGGCCGGGGCAGAAGGCCTTGCCGGTGGCGGCGATCACCACCGCCCGCGCCGTGTCGTCCTGCGCCACGCTGTCCAGCGCGGACTGCAGCGCGGCCAGCATCTCGTGGCTGAGCGCGTTGAAGTTGGCCGGACGGTTCATCGTGAGCGTCACGACACCGCGCTCGTCCCGGGTCTGCAGCAAGGCGTCATCCATGGTCACCCCTCGGCGCCGATGCGCGCCAGTTTCAAATGTCCGCAAGCACCCGCACGTGGGCCTCGACGCTGCGGCCCAGCGCGCTGAGGTTGTAGCCGCCCTCGAGCGAGGACACGATGCGGCCCTTCGCATGCTTCTTTGCCACCGCCTTCAACTGCGCGGTGATCCAGGTGTAGTCCGCCTCGACCAGACCGAGCTGGCCCAGATCGTCCTCGCGGTGGGCGTCGAAACCGGCGCTGATGAAGATCATCTCCGGCTTGAATTGTTCCAGCCGCGGCAACCAGTCCTTCTCGATCATCTTGCGGATCACATCGCCCTTGGTATAGGCGGGCACCGGCAGGTTGACCATGTTGGACGCCAGCGCCGGATAGCCGCTGCCAGGATAGAACGGGCTCTGGAAGATGCCGACCATCAGCACCCGCTCGTCGCCGGCCAGGATGTCTTCGGTGCCGTTGCCGTGGTGCACGTCGAAGTCGACGATCGCCACCCGCTTCAGGCCATGGCGCTGCAGCGCGTAGCGCGCGGCGATGGCGACATTGTTGAAGATGCAAAAACCCATCGCGCGGTTGTGGCACGCATGGTGGCCGGGCGGGCGCACCGCGCAGAACGCATTCTCGATCTCGCCGGCCATCACCGCGTCGGTGGCCGCCAGCGCCGCGCCGGCGCCGCGCCGGATCGCGTTCCAGGTGTGCGGATTCATCGAGGTGTCGGGATCGATCTGGGCGTAACCGCGGCCGCCGGCGGCGATCCGGTCGGCCAGCTCTTCGCCCATGCCGCGCATCGCCGCCACGAACATCTGGTCGTGCGCCAGTTCGATATCGTCGGTGGAGGCCAGTGGCGCCTCGCGCCGGTCGAGCGCGTCGATGACGCCGGTGAGCAGCAAGCGGTCCTCGATCGCGTCGAGCCGCTCGGGACATTCGGGGTGGCCCGGACCCATTTCGTGTCGCCGGCAATCGGGATGTGTGAAATACCCGGTCTTGTTCATCGCCACACTCGTCCCTGCATAAATTCAGATAACGTCACGCCAATGGATGCACAACAAAAACTCAAGGCGCTCCTCGGCCAGCTTAACACGGTGATCGTGGGCAAACCGGACCAGGTGCAGGACTGCGTGGCCTGTTTGCTGGCCGGTGGCCACCTGCTGATCGAGGACGTGCCCGGCGTCGGCAAGACCACCCTGGCCCACGCGCTGGCGCGCTCGTTCGGCCTGCAGTTTTCACGCGTCCAGTTCACCGCCGACCTGATGCCCAGCGACCTGTCGGGCGTCTCGATCTACGAGCGCGGCCGCGAAGCCTTCGTGTTCCATCCGGGTCCGATCTTCGCCCAGGTGCTGCTGGCCGACGAGATCAACCGCGCCAGTCCCAAGACCCAGAGCGCACTGCTCGAAGCGATGGAGGAAAAGCAGGTGACGGTCGAAGGCGAGACCCGCGCCCTGCCCTCGCCCTTCTTCGTCATCGCCACCCAGAACCCGCACGACCAGCTCGGCACGTTCGCGCTGCCCGAGTCGCAGCTGGACCGCTTCCTGATGCGGATCTCGCTGGGCTACCCGGACCGCGCCGCCGAACGCGAGCTGCTCAATGGCCGCGACCGCCGCGAGATGATGGAATCGATGCAGGGCACGCTGTCGGCGATCGAGCTGCAGTCGCTGCAGCAAAAAGTGATGGACGTGCATGCAGCCGGTCCGTTGCTGGACTATGTGCAGGAGCTGATGGCCGCGACCCGGTCCGGCCGCTGGTTCCTGCAGGGACTGTCGCCGCGCGCCGGCATTGCGGTGGTGCGGGCCGCCAAGGCGCAGGCGTTGTTGAACGGCCGCGATTACGTCGCGCCCGACGACGTGCAGGCGATCCTGCCGCAGACCGTGGCGCACCGGCTGATCCCGGTCGGTGACGCCGGCCGCGGCCCGGTCGAACAGGTCCGTGCGATGGTGGACGCCGTCGCGCTGCCATGAGCTGGACCTGTCATTGCGGCCTCGAGCCGCAATCCATGCGCAGGAGCCCGGAGCATGCCCAGGATCGGGCCAAGGATCACCCCCGGGATGACAGCTGATGAACGCGGCCGCGCTCAACCCCCTGGGCTTCGCCCGCCACCGGTTTCGCCGCTGGTGGCAGTCGCGCATCCCGCTGTCGGACACGATGGAGCTGACGCAGCGCAACGTCTACATCCTGCCCTCGCGGGCCGGCTTCATGCTGGCCGCGACGCTGGTGGTGCTGCTGGTGGCCTCGATCAACTACCAGTTGAACCTCGGCTACCTGCTGACGTTCCTGCTGGCCGGCAGCACGGTGGTCGGCATGCATGTCTGTCATGGCACGCTGCGCGGACTGCGGCTGCAGCTGCTGACGCCCGATCCGCAATTTGCCGGCGCCAGCACCAACCTGAGCGTGATGCTGCACAGCAGCCGGCGCTCGGTGCGCCATGGCATCGGGCTGGCGGTGCTGGATGAAACGCATCCGGACCACTGGGTCTGGACCGATGTGCCGGCGCAAGGCAGCGGCACAGTGCATGTGGCTTTCAAACCCGAAAAGCGCGGACTGCATCGGGTGCCACCGCTGACGGCGGAAACCCGCTTCCCGCTCGGCAGCTTCCGGGTCTGGACGGTCTGGCGGCCGGCGGCC
>JAJAZH010000434.1 GCA_026785815.1 Ramlibacter sp.
AACATGCGCAAAGGGCTTTGAAGAAGCTGGCTGCACAAGCCCACGGCGAGGCGCTGACACAACTGATGACGGCCTGGGAGCAGCGGTCGGGCGAGCAGTTGCCGAGCCTGCAGGATTTGGGAAAGAGCGTGAGCGCACCGGTTCGTTCCGGCTGGGTGCAGGCGGTGAGCAAAACACCGGCAGGCGACGCGTCGGAGGCGCTGATGCGGCTCGAGATTGCCGCCGAATCGCCGACGCCGGCCGAGCACCTGAACGCGCGGCGGTTGCTGCAGCTGCAGTTGCTGACCCGCCGCAACGATCCCGCTCCAGACCAGACCTGGGGCCAGGACACGGCGAAGGTGCTGGCAACCGGTTACGACGCGGCCGTCGCCCGCCGGTTGCAGAACGTGCTGAAGGCGCTGTTCCGGCGCTAGGGGCAGCGAGGGTCGAATCAGGCGCTCTCTTGCGCGAGCGTCTGATTGCGCAGCTTCAGCTGACGCGGAAAAATGGGTCGAACAGCGTGACCAGCGCCGGAAACTCCTGTGAGAACCGGCTGCGGTTCACGAAATAAGCCTCGCAAGCCACCGCGAAGAATTCGTCGATCGATGTCGCGCCGTACGGGTCCAGCCACGGCGGGGCCCCACCGAAGCGATCGGCGACGATCACTTTTTCCCGGAATGCCTGGTACTGCGCCTCCATCGTTTGTGCCCAGTGCTGGCGCGCCGCCCGTGAGGGCAGGGGCGGACAGCCGTCGGGCTGACCGTCACGCAGATCGATCTTGTGGGCGAACTCGTGGATCACCAGGTTGTAGCCTTCGTGCGCCATGGCGCCCGCTGCTTCCACATCACGCCAGCTGAGCATCACCGGGCCGCGGTCCATGGCTTCACCGACCAGCATTTCGTTCCAGTGATGGACCACTCCGGCTTCGTCGGTGCTGGTGCGGCGCGCCAGCACCTGGTCGGGGTGAACGACGATCCCGACGAAGTCGTCGTACCAATGCAGGCCGAGGCTCAGCACCGGAAGCACCGCCTGGACCGCGATCGAGAGCGCCACGTCGTCGGTGATGACGAAGCCCTGGGCGCCATGAAATTCCTTGCTGGCCAGGAACTGCCCGGCCAGCAGTCGCAGGCGCGCGCGATCGGCTGGCGAACGCACCGCGACAAACGGATAGCGCACCAGCGCCCGCTCCCACAGATCATCGGGGATCGGCCGGCCTGGAGTGCGCCTGCGCAGCCAGCCGAACATCAGGTCGATTCGATCCGCACAGGACCGTCGGCGCCCACGCGCAGAACCTGCAGGCGGGGCACCGCCGCCGTGGCGTCCCAGTCGCTCAGGACCACCCGCCGGCGGCCCCCGGGCAAGACGTGGTCAGCTGGGCGGTGGGTGTGGCCGTGGATCAACGTATTCGCCTGCGCGACTCGCAGCCAGGCCAGGCTGGCGTCGAGGTCGACATCGGCGTAGGGCAGACCCAGGCGCTTTCGCGCTTCGCTCTGGTCGCGCAGTTGCCTCGCGGTTGCTTTGCGCTGGTCCAGCGGACGCGCCAGAAAGTCACGCTGCCAGGACGGGGCGCGGACCTGGTCGCGAAAGGCGAGGTAATCGCGATCGTCCAGGCACAGCGCATCGCCATGGGTCAGCAGCCAGCGCTGGCCCGCGAAACCCAGGACCGTGGGGTCCTGCAGCAGCGTCACGCCGGTCATGCGCATGAGATCGGCGCCGATCAGGAAATCGCGGTTGCCATGCATGAAGAAGACGGGCACCCGGTCGGTTGCGTCCTTGAGCACCGCGGCGCAGTCGGCCTCGAAGCCGGGAGCCGTTGCGGCATCGTCGCCAACCCAGACTTCGAACAGGTCGCCCAGGATGAAGAGCGCGTCGGCCGGTGTGGCGCGCATGTACGCACGCCAGGCGTCGAAGGTGGCCGGTTCCGTGGCCTGCAGGTGCAGGTCTGAAATGAAATCGGCCGTGTGCCAGCCAGGGGAAGCTTGCAACTCGCCCATCGGCGGCACGGCCGGCGTGGTCACCGCCAGGGCGCCGTCAGACGGCGACCGCCTTCTCGATGATCACGTCCTCGTTTGGTACGTCGTCATGCGGACCCTTGCGGCCGGTCTTGACGGCCTTGATCCGGTCGACCACGTCCTTGCCGCCAACCACCTTGCCGAACACCGCGTAGCCCCAGCCCTGCGCCGAGGGCGCGGTGTGATTGAGGAAGCCGTTGTCGGCGATGTTGATGAAGAACTGCGCGGTGGCCGAATGCGGCGCCTGGGTCCGCGCCATCGCCACCGTGTAGTTGTCGTTCTTCAGGCCGTTATTGGCTTCGTTGTCGAGCGCCGCGTCGGTGGGCTTCTGGCCCATGCCGGGCTCGAAGCCGCCGCCCTGGACCATGAAGCCCGGGATCACGCGATGGAACACGGTGTTGTTGTAGTGGCCCTTCTTGACGTAGCTGAGGAAGTTGGCGACCGACTTGGGCGCCTTGTCCTGGTCCAGCTCCAGCGTGATGACGCCGTATTGGGCGATGTGCAGTTCGACCTTTGGATTCGACATGAAGATTCCTTGTTCCTTGTTCGTTGGACGCGGCCGGCCGGCAATGGCAGTGGCCGCGCCGGCGAGTCGGTTTGATGTTGGCCTGGTATTGACCTGTATTGGCCTGGGATTGGCTTGTGATCAGCGCACCAGCGTGGCCGACGTGATGACGATCGGCGTCACCGGGACGTCACGATGCGGCCCCTTGGCGCCGGTGAGGGAGGTTTTGATTTTGGTGATCACGTCCATGCCGGAAACCACCTTGCCGAAAACCGCGTAGCCGTGCCCATCGGGGTTGGGTGCGTCCAGCATGGCGTTATCCCGCACGTTGACGAAGAACTGCGAGGTCGCAGAGCCCGGATCGCCGGTGCGCGCCATGGCGACGGTTCCCAATTCATTCTTCAGGCCGTTGCGGGCCTCGAGCGGAATCGGCGCGCGGGTCGCTTTCTGCTGCATGTCGGGCGAAAAGCCGCCGCCCTGGATCATGAAGTTTTCGATAACGCGGTGGAAGATCGTGCCGTCATAGTGCTTGTCCTTGACGTACTGCAGGAAATTCTCGACGGTCTTGGGCGCTTTGTCGGGCGCCAGCTCCAACACGAACTCGCCCGCCGTCGTCGTGAACTTGACGCGCGGCGCGTCGGCCGCCCAGGCGGTGCCGGCGGCGAAGGTCGCCGCAGCGAGCAACAAGCCGGCACTGCGGCGGGTCAGGGCAATCCAGGCTCCGGTCATCCAATCACTCCTTCAAAAAAGATCTTCCAGTTCGCACCCTGGCGCACCCAGTACTGGCGCTTGACCGGGCCGCTACGGGCACCGGCCACCACCTCGTCAAAGGTTACCACCATGGTGTCCGAGTTATCGATCCAGCGCAGGTAAGCGAGTTCCCTGAGCTCGATGTCGCGGCCCTTGGCCTTGTCCATCTCCGCGCGCAGAACCGGCGTCCACTCGGGCAGCGTCTTTCCGATGCTGCTGAAGTCCGGTGTGTAGAAGCTCAGCAACCGTGTCATGTCGCCGCTGACCTTGGCCCCGCGCCAGGCTTGCAGGGTGTCGGCGAAGCGCCGGCTGTCGGGCTGGACGCTGGCCGGCGCCACCCAGCTCAGGCTCTGCGCGATCACGACCGGCGTGGTTCGGATTTCGACGGTGCTGATGATGCGCTGCAGGTCCGGGTTGGCCAGCACCACGCAGCCGTCGGTGGCTTTCGGCGCCCGCGAGAACTGCGCCGGGGGGGTGCCATGCAGCCAGATGCCACTGCCGGTCTTGCCGCGCCGCAGGTCGTACGGATTGGGATAGTTGATCGGCAGCGCGCCAGCCCCGTAAAAGTCACGCAGCGACTTCGGATCGAGGTTGCCGGTCACGTAGTAGATGCCGAGCGGCGTTCGCAGGTCGCCTTCGGTCGACTTCTCGATGCCCGACTTGCCGACGGAGATGTAGTAATCGCCCAGCAGCTTGAGTCCGCCGGGCGTGTTCTCGAACAGATACAGCCGGGCGCGCGAGGCGTCGATCGCGATCGCGTGCTTGTTGCGGCGTGAAAGCTGCAGGAACTGCGCCGGAATGGCGCCGACCGGCGGCTTCTCGCGCAGCGCGCGGATCCGCAACTGCGACTCTTCACGCAATTCCGCGAGCATCTGCCCGCCGCTGCGCGCGGCCGCATCCGGCACGTCACCGACGGCACGCACTGGTCGCGCCTGTGACGCCAGCAGGTCGCCGTAGACCAGCTGCGCCAGCTGGAAGTTCGGATGGTCCTTGACCAGGGCTTCGGCGCGCACCATCGCCTCCCGACCCCTGGCCTGCCCGATCAGTCGGTAGACCTCGATCAGGCGCGCCTCGGTATCGCCGTCGCGCACCACACGGCGCATGGGCGCGCGCTGGAGGGCGGCTTGCCGCGCGGCCTTGGCAGCGCGCGCGGAACTGCGCTCGTCGGCGGCCCCGGCGACAGAGCCGGCGCCGTAGAGGCACACACAGGCGACACACCAGAGCCCGAGCGATGCTCGCTTCATTCGACAGACCCGAGGGAGATATTCAAACTGCACAAACCCAAATCAGACCCGACAGACCCGAACCGGTGCTTCCGGGCGGCAGACTCAGCCCGCCGCTTCAGGCGCCGGTCGATTCGCGAACGATCAGCCAACGGTCGCCGGCCTTGACCAGATCGAGTGTCTTGCGGCTGGAGACATTCAGCGCATCGGCGCTGTAAGCCTGCTTGAACCTGGCCGTCGCCCGGTCGCCGTTGACGCTGACTGCGACTTCGCTGACCTTCACGCTGATGCGGTTCTTGCCGACGATGCGGGCGCGCCGCTCGTCTTCCCAGGATTTGCGCGACACCTTGCCTGGCGGATCGAATTCCTTGCCATAGGCGCCCAGGTAGCCCCCGATGTCCTTCGACGACCAGGCAGCGGCCCAGGCCTGGACAGCCGCCTCGACTTCGCGCGAGTTGCCGGCGCTGGCAGCGGCGGGTGGCGCAGGCCGGGGAGCGGGCGCCGCGGCGGCAGCC
>JAJAZH010000435.1 GCA_026785815.1 Ramlibacter sp.
GCGCGTCGCTGTAGCCTTTGCTCAACTGGTGCATCACGGTGGCCGGACGGGTGCCGGCCTTGAACGCCTTGAGTTGCGCGACCAGCTCGTCGCGCGCAACGCCGGCCAGCGGCGGCAGGCTGGAACCGGAGGCCGGCCGGCCATCGGTGGTGATCCGCGTCTTCATCGCGTGCGCCTCGAAAGAGTTAGGGCGCAAAGTCAGACCCCACGGCCGGGCTTGAATCCAAACATGCTGGCCAGCAGCAGTGCCGGGAACTGCGCGATCGCGTCGTTGTAGCGGCCGACTGCCTGGTTGAACAGCTCAGCAGCGGCGCGCGACTGGGCCGACAGCCCCAGCCACTGCTCGGTCAGGGCCTCGGGAATCGAGGAGCCGGCCAGGTCGTTGGCCTCATGGTCGACGCGGCTCCATGCGTTGGTCAGCACATCGCGCGCCTCGGTCAGCGCCGCCGCTGCTTGCGGCTCCAGCGGACGCGACTGCATCGCGGTCAACGAGGCGGTGAGTTGCGTCGCCGCCGCGCGCAGCCCGGACCACAGCGCCGTCACTTCATCGAGCAGTTCTCCGGGTTGGGTGAGCCCGGTCGGAATCATCGAGGCCGGCATGCTGGCATGCACCAGCTCGGTCTGGCGCGCCAGCTGGGCCGCCATCGCGGCGAAGGCGGCGTTGGCATCGGCGCGCAGCCGCACCAGCCGGTTGTAGGCCCCGACAGACCAGAACAGCAGCACGGCGAGGACGCCCCAGACCACAAGCGGATTCGACATGGGAGCTATTGTCCACGGACCCGACATAAAAAACGCCCCAGCCGCTCGGAGCGACTGGGGCGGGGGCGTCATTGGCCCGGGCAGCGGCGGCTTATTCGGCCGCGGCGCCTTCGCTGGTTTCCGGCGTCGCGGCGCCTTCGGTGATCGCCGCAAGTTCCGCGGCCTCGGACTCGGCGATGGCGTGGCGCTCGGCCTCGTCCATCATGTCCTTGGCCTTGCGCGCCTGGTGGTACGCCATGCCGGTGCCTGCGGGAATCAGGCGGCCGACGATGACGTTTTCCTTCAAGCCGCGCAGCTCGTCGCGCTTGCCCATGATCGCCGCTTCGGTCAGCACCCGCGTCGTTTCCTGGAAGGAAGCCGCGGAGATGAACGAGTCGGTCGACAGCGAGGCCTTGGTGATGCCCAGCAGCAGGTTGCTCCAGGTCGGCGGGATCTTGCCTTCGGTGCGCAGCCGGTCGTTGGTGTCCAGGATCTCCGAACGCTCGACCTGCTCGCCGGCGATGTAGCTCGAGTCGCCGACGTTCTCGACCACGACCCGGCGCAGCATCTGGCGCACGATCACCTCGATGTGCTTGTCGTTGATCTTCACGCCCTGCAGGCGATAGACGTCCTGCACTTCGTCGACGATGTAGCGCGCCAGTTCTTCCATGCCCAGCAGGCGCAGGATGTCCTGCGGATCGGCCGGTCCGTCCACCACGGACTCGCCCTTGTTCACGACCTGGCCTTCGTGCACCAGGATGTTCTTCTCCTTGGGCACCAGCTCTTCGTGCACGCCGCCTTCCGGATCGGTGATCTGCAGGCGGATCTTGCCCTTGGTCTCCTTGCCGAACGACACCGTGCCGGTCATCTCGGCCAGCACGCCCTTGTCCTTGGGCGAACGGGCTTCGAACAGCTCGGCCACCCGCGGCAGGCCGCCGGTGATGTCGCGCGTCTTCTGCCCTTCGATCGGGATCCGGGCCAGCACTTCGCCGGGACCGACGTCCTGGCCGTCGCGCACCTGCACCAGCGACCCGACCTGGAAGCCGATCGTCACCGAGTGATCGGTGCCGGGGATCTTGACCTCGTTACCCGAGGCGTCGATCAGCTTGACCTGCGGACGGATCACCTTGGCCGAACCGCGACGCTTCGGGTCGATCACCACCAGCGTCGACAGGCCGGTGACTTCGTCCACCTGCTTGGCGACCGTCAGGCCTTCCTCGACGTTCTCGAACCTCGCCTTGCCGGCGAACTCCGTGATCACCGGGCGGGTCAGCGGATCCCAGTTGGCCAGCACCGTGCCGGCCTTGATCTGCTGGTCGGCCTTGACCGCCAGGATCGAGCCGTACGGCACCTTGTGCCGCTCCCGCTCTCTCCCGTGTTCGTCATGGATGACGATCTCGCCGGAGCGGGCGATCACCACCAGTTCCTTCTTGCCGTTGGTCACGTAGCGCATGGTGGCGTTGAAGCCGATCACGCCGGTGGACTTGGCTTCCACGCTGGACGCGATGGCGGCGCGCGAGGCGGCGCCGCCGATGTGGAAGGTCCGCATCGTCAGCTGGGTGCCGGGCTCGCCGATCGACTGCGCCGCGATCACGCCGACCGCTTCGCCGATGTTGATCAGGCCGCCGCGGCCGAGGTCGCGGCCGTAGCACTTGGCGCAGATGCCGAAGCGGGTGGCGCAGGTCAGCGCGGTGCGGACCTTGACCTCGTCGACGCCGGCGATCTCCAGGCCTTCGATCAGGTCTTCGTCCAGCATCTCGCCGGACTTGACCATCACCGACCGGCTCTCGGGGTGCAGCACGTCCTCGGCCGCGGTCCGTCCCAGGATCCGGTCGCGCAGCGATTCGATCACTTCACCGCCCTCGACGATGGCGCGCATCAGCGAGCCCTCGTGGGTGTCGCAGTCCTGTTCGATGACGACCAGGTCCTGCGTCACGTCGACCAGACGACGCGTCAGGTAGCCCGAGTTCGCGGTCTTCAGCGCCGTGTCCGCCAGGCCCTTGCGGGCGCCGTGGGTGGAGATGAAGTACTGCAGCACGTTCAGGCCTTCGCGGAAGTTGGCCGTGATGGGCGTCTCGATGATCGAGCCGTCCGGCTTGGCCATCAAGCCCCGCATGCCCGCCAGCTGGCGGATCTGCGCGGCGGAACCGCGGGCGCCCGAGTCGGCCATCATGTAGATGGAGTTGAACGACTCCTGCTCCACTTCCTTGCCGTGGCGGTCGGTGGTCTTTTCCTTGCCGAGCTGGGCCATCATGACCTTGGACACTTCGTCGCCGGCCTTGCCCCAGATGTCGACCACCTTGTTGTAGCGCTCGCCGGAAGTGACCAGGCCCGAGACGTACTGCTGCTCGATTTCCTTCACTTCCTTTTCGGCGCGAACGATGATCTCGGCCTTTTGCGGCGGCACCAGCATGTCGTCGACGCAGATCGAAATGCCGGCCTTGGTCGCCAGCCGGAAGCCGTTCTGCAACAGCTTGTCGGCGAACACCACGGTCTCTTTCAGGCCGCACTTGCGGAACGACACGTTGATCAGCTTGGAGATTTCCTTCTTCTTCAACGCCTTGTTGATGTTGGAGAAGGGCAGGCCCCGGGGCAGGATCTCGGACAGCAGGGCGCGACCGGCTGTGGTTTCCACCAGCGACGTCGACGAGGTGAACTCGCCGGTGTCCTTGTCCTTGGCCCACTCGGTCAGGCGCACCGTCACCTTGGCCGTGAGCTCGACCTCGCCGGCGTCGAGCGCGCGCTGCACTTCACCGGTGTCGGCAAAGATCAGGCCCTCGCCCTTGGCGTTGATGCGCTCGCGGGTGGTGTAGTACAGGCCCAGCACCACGTCTTGCGACGGGACGATGGACGGCTCGCCGTTGGCCGGGAACAGCACGTTGTTGGAGGCCAGCATCAGGGTGCGGCATTCCATCTGCGCTTCCACCGACAGCGGCACGTGGACGGCCATCTGGTCGCCGTCGAAGTCGGCGTTGAAGGCGGCGCAGACCAGCGGGTGCAGCTGGATCGCCTTGCCTTCGATCAGGATCGGCTCGAACGCCTGGATGCCCAGCCGGTGCAGCGTAGGCGCCCGGTTCAGCATGATCGGGTGCTCCTTGATCACCTCTTCCAGGATGTCCCAGACCACCGGCGTGCCGGCTTCCACTTCCTTTTTCGCCGCCTTGATGGTGGTGGCGATGCCCATGGCTTCCAGGCGCGAGAAGATGAAAGGCTTGAACAGCTCCAGCGCCATCAGCTTGGGCAAACCGCACTGATGCAGCTTCAGCGTCGGGCCGACCACGATGACCGAACGGCCCGAGTAGGCGACGCGCTTGCCCAGCAAGTTCTGCCGGAAACGACCCCTCTTCCCCTTGA
>JAJAZH010000436.1 GCA_026785815.1 Ramlibacter sp.
GAACAGAGCGACGGCGACGGGGCGCCGGAAGAAAACAGCGGGCAGGTGAGGCATGGATCTGGTCATCGAGTTGAAGCTCGACCTTAAGCCTAGCAAGGCAGCTTGTTGTCGGCGTGGACCGACCCCGGCCGTCAGCGGTTCGCGCGATCTGGCTGGTGTCACTCGGCAAACGAGAAACTTCGCGTTCGCCGGCTCGCAGGCGCGCGCGAGCAAGCCGCGAAACTGCGCCGGTGCTGACGGCGCGCTGATCCAGGGCCCGGCCACCAATTCGCGCTGGTCGGCGGGCGGATCGAGACACGCGCTTCCATCCCCGCTTTGCTCAGTCCGGATCCAGGGCCGGAAGGCCGTCAATGCTGTGGCTGTTCATGTCCCGCCGGTACTGCGGCGGCGCGGCCAGGCCCCGAGTTTCGGCCCAGCGCTTCATGGCGTCCCGGTCCTGCACGAACGCAAGTTCCGGGATCCCATAGCCGCACGAATCGCTGACGCGCTGCACGCCGACCAGGATGATCGCGCGTGCTGCTGGATCAGCGGGGAAGGCGCCATGCAAGGCGTCCCATGCCGGGGAAGTCGGCGTGACGACTTCGCCCGCGCCATGGAAACGGACGATCTTCGGCGGGCCCGCGAACGCGCGGAACATGAACACGACGCGGCCGTTCTCACGCACGTGGGCGATGCTTTCCGCGCCGCTGCCCGTAAGATCGAGTAGGCAACCTGGCGCGGCCCGAGGATGCGCAAGGTGTCGTGTCCCTTGGGCGAGCAGTTGACATGGCCACTGGCTGCGAGTGGCGCAGTCGCCATGAAGAACATCGGCTGCCGCTCGACCCAGGCGCGAAGTTCCGGCGTGATGTCGTCGTACTGTTTTCCCATCTCAGCTACCCGACGCAGCGGCGGCCGGCCGCAGATAATAGGTGTCAAACTCTCCCTGCTCGACCAGCAGGAAGCCAAGACGCCGATAGAAGCGGTTGGATGCGCTGTCGCGCAAGGCGCCGACGCGCAGCGGCAAGGACCTTGCATCCGCCTCGGCGAACACCAGCGCAAGCACCGCCGCGCCGATCCCCCGCCCCTGCGAGCCCGGCCGGACATACAGGTGATCGAGCAACAGGGCGTCGGCGCCGGGCTTGACCACGATGAAGCCGACCCTCTCACCGCCGACCACGACGTGGCGGGTGTGCGCCGGTGAAAAGCCGGATGCGAACCGTTCCCTGGCGCGCACCGGATCGAAGCGGCCGATGCGCTCCAGACTGTCGCGCATGGCCTCGATCCGGATGGCCACAAGCGCATCCAGATCATCCTGTGCGACGGGAGCGAGCGTGACCGGCGTTTCCGCGCTGGCGCCGCGAAGGAAGGCGACCAGCTGCGCGATAAACTCCGGGGCCAACGGCAAGCTCGGGTCGCCACAGGATGCCATCTGTTGCGCCTGGCCCTGCGGCACCAACTTGAGCACATGATTCATCCCCTCGATGATCCGAAGACTGGCGTCCGGTTTCGCCACCGCGAGCGCCCGGGCCTCGGACACGGAAATCTGGATGTCGGTGTCGCCTTGCAGGATCGTGCAGGGCATCGACAGCCTGCTGAAGACATCGGCAGGATTGTGCTTGAACCATGAGATCAGGTAAGGCTGCACGCCAGGCCGATACAGCGAAGCGAGTTCGGGTGGAACGTCGCTCACCGGCCGACCTCGTTCAAGTGCGCTCAGGACGGTCTCGCTGATCTGAGCCAGTTCGGGCGACAGCTTGCCGTCCAACTGCCGTCTCAGGACGGATGCGGCTCCTGCTGCGGCTCCTGCAACGGACACGAAAGCCCGCACCGGCCAACGTTGCGCTGCGAGCATGCCGATCAAAGATCCTTCGCTGTGGCCGACGATGCTGACGCCCCTGAAGCGAGGGTCCGTGGCGAGCAGATCCAGCCAACCGACGGCGTCGTCGACAAGGTCGTCCACGCGCAAGTCTGCCTCACGAACCAGAGCAGTCGCACTTCCCGCAACACCGCGCTTGTCGAAGCGGACCGACGCAAAGCCCGCAGTCGCCAACGCCCGCGCCAACAGCCTCAAACTGTCGTTCTTTCCTTGGAAAACCGGGCTGTTGCCATCGCGGTCCGTCGGCCCGGAACCCGAAACGATCAGCACGGCTGGCACGCGCGCCGCACCGGATGGCAGCAGCAGCGTCCCATGGATCTGGCCCGAACGGGTGCCCAGAACGATGGGCTGCTCTGGGGTCACAAGCTATTCCACCCGCACGATGTCCATCGGCTTGAATCCCAGGTCCGCCGCTTTCCCTTTGCGACCGCGTACGCCCTTTGCGTTGTTCAAGGAACGGATCTCGAGCGTCTCATCGCGCTCCTTGCCGCCGCGGCCGATGCCGCTGATCTTCACGCTGCGGGTGTATGCCGCCGCGCCGGCCAGAGTGTCCTTCGGCTCCAGGTCGATCAGCATCAGGCCGCGGCCGCCGCTGGCCATGGGCTTGAGTTCGCCGATGGCGAAGGTGAGGATGCGGCCGCCGGTCGAGGCGCAGGCCACGTGGGTCGCCGTGGCATGCAAGGCCGTCGGCTCAGCGCCCGCGGGCGGCGGCACATTGGCCGGCGACGGTCGGCAGACCGTTTCGCCTTCGCCAACGCTGATGAATGCTTTGCCCGCCTTCAGGCGCGAGATCATGTGGTCGACAGTCGCCAGGAACCCGTAGCCGCCCGAGCCGCTCAGCAGCAGCCAGGCGCCGGGGGCGCCGGCGAAGTAATGCAGCAGCTGCGTGCCCGGCTCCAGTTCGACCAGCGTCGTCACCGGCTGGCCGTCGCCGCGGGCGCCAGGCAGCGTCGCCACCGGCACCGAGTAGACCCGGCCATTGCTGCCGAACGCCAGCAGCGTGTCGACGGTGCGGCATTCGAAGGTGCCGTACAGACCGTCGCCGGCCTTGAACGAGAATTCCTGGCTGGCGGCCGGGGCGCCGGCTGGCTGGCGTGCCCACCCTTGCCGGACCCGGACCCAGCCCTTGAGCGACACCACCACCGTCACCGGCTCGTCGATCACCTTGACTTCGGCCACCGCCTTCTTCTCGGCCTGGATCAGCGTGCGGCGGGCGTCGGCGAACAGCTTCGCATCGGCCTCGATCTCCCGGATCATCAGGCGGCGCAGCGCAGCGGGGCTGCCGAGGATTTCGTCGAGCTTCTTTTGCTCTTCGCGCAGTTCCTTGAGCTCCTGCTCGATCCGGATCGCCTCCAGCCGCGCCAGCTGCCGCAACCGGATGTCCAGGATGTCTTCGGCCTGCCGCTCGCTCAGCTTGAAGCGAGCGATCAGCGCCAGCTTGGGTTCGTCGCTCTGGCGGATGATCGCGATCACCTCGTCGATGTTCAGCAGCACCAGTTGCCGGCCTTCGAGGATGTGCACGCGGTCCAGCACCTTGGCCAGCCGGTGCTGCGAGCGGCGCTGGATCGTGATCTGGCGGAACTCGATCCACTCGCCCAGCATCAGGCGCAGCGACTTCTGCACCGGCCGGCGGTCCAGGCCGACCATGGTCATGTTGACCGGCGACGACGTCTCCAGGCTGGTGTGCGCCAGCAGGCTGGTGATCAGCTGCGCCTGTTCGATGCGGCTGGTCTTGGGCTCGAACACCAGCCGCACGGCGGCGTCCTTGCTCGACTCGTCGCGCACCACGTCGAGCACCGAGAGCAGCGTCTGCTTGAGCTGCGTCTGGTCGGCCGACAGCGCCTTCTTGCCGGCCTTGACCTTGGGATTGGTGAGCTCCTCGATCTCCTCCAGCACCCGCTGCGAACTGACGCCCGGCGGCAGCTCGGTCACCACCAGCTGCCACTGGCCGCGCGCCAGTTCCTCGATCTTCCAGCGGGCCCGCACTTTGAGCGACCCCCGGCCGCCGCGATAAGCCTCGGCGATGTCGGCCGCCGGGCTGATGATCTGGCCGCCGCCCGGGTAGTCCGGCCCCGGGACGATTGCGAACAGCTCATCGTCGGTGAGCCTGGAATTGCGGATCAGTGCGACGCAGGCGTCGGCGATCTCGCGCAGGTTGTGGCTCGGAATCTCGGTCGCCAGGCCGACGGCGATGCCGCTGGCGCCGTTGAGCAGCGTGAACGGCAGTCGCGCCGGCAACTGCTGCGGCTCCTGCGTGCTGCCGTCGTAGTTGGGAACGAATTCGACCGTGCCTTCGTCGATCTCGTCGAGCAGCAGGCTGGTGATGCGCGCCAGCCGCGCCTCGGTGTAACGCATCGCCGCCGCGCCGTCGCCGTCGCGGCTGCCGAAGTTGCCCTGGCCGTCGATCAGCGGATAGCGCTGCGAAAAATCCTGCGCCATGCGCACCAGCGCGTCGTAGGCGGCCTGGTCGCCGTGCGGATGGAAGCGTCCCAGCACGTCGCCGACCACCCGCGCGCTCTTGACCGGCCTGGCGCCGGTGGCGCCGTTGGGCCCACCGAAGCCCAGGCCCATGCGCGACATGGAATACAGGATGCGCCGCTGCACCGGCTTCTGGCCGTCGCAGACGTCGGGCAGCGCGCGGCCCTTGACGACGCTCAGCGCATATTCGAGATAGGCGCGCTGGGCGTAGGTCGCCAAGTCGAGCCGCGTGTCGTCACTGTCGGTGGAAATCAGGTCTTGATCCATGAACTTCGGAGAAATGAGAATGAGTAAGGGCTGGCAACCAGCCGGTGGATCAGGCCAGGGCGTCGCCGCTGATCGTAACGATGCGGCGCTCGCCGGCCTCGCGCAGTTCCGCATCCAGCCGTGCGGACATCTGCTCCAGCACCGCTGAATCGGTCACTTCCGGGCCGAACCTGGAATACAGCGCGTGCAGGTTCTCGATGTGCACCAGCAGCAGCACACTCGGACGGCCGTTGCGTCGGATCAGGTCGCGCACGGCCCGGACGCGCTCATAAAAAACCACCGGGGTCGCCAGGCCGGTCAGCGGGTTGCCTGCATGCAACCACAGCGCCTGCTCACGGTATGCATTGGCGATCACCCGGCTGAACCAGACGACCATCACCTGGGCGCCGGCCAGCAGGCTCAACGCCACCCGCTGGTCGAGCCAGGCGAAACTGATTGCGCTCATCGGGTCGAGCCGCCTCGACACGCCGCAGGCCACGTTGGCACGGTGCGCTCAATCACGCCGCAGCGACGGTTCGTTGTTGGCGGCACTGAGCGGCGTACCGGCAGGCATGTTGCCGCGGCCGACGGCGCCGCCGAACTCCATGCGGATGCGCGTCGGCGGCCGGCCGGCGGCCACTGGGACCGGCGCGGGCTTGAGCAGCACGTACAACTGCATCACCGTCTTCACGTAGTTCTGCGTCTCCCGGTAGTTCGGGATCCGGTTACCAGCCCGCTGCACCGCGCCTTCGCCGGCGTTGTAGGCGGCCAGCGCCAGCTCGAGCTGGCCCGGAAACAACTGCATCAGATAACTCAGGTAGCGGGTGCCGGTGCGGATGTTGGTGCGCGGGTCGGCCAGTTTTTTTTCCACCGCGTTGTTGCGATCGCCGCTCAGCCCGTAACGTTCGGCGGTCGCCGGCATCACCTGCATCAGGCCGATGGCGCCCTTGGGCGACACCGCGCCGCTGTCGAAGCCGGACTCGGTCGCGATCAGCGCTTGCAGCAATTCATAGTCGATGGCATGGGCGCGCGCCGCTTCGCGCAAATGCTGGCGAATCTGACTGAAGCCCGGCGCGGCCTCGAACAAGGCGAGCAGCCTGGGTGGTGCGCCCCGGGTTGCCGGCGCAGCCGGGGCGGCCAGTTCCTGGCTGGTATCGAAGCCCTGGCCGCCCCGGAAGAACAACTGGTAGCGCTCATCGATCTTTTCGGCGGCGAAATGGGCGATGCCCTTTTCATCGACATAGCCAAAGATGTCGGCATGCGCCGCCGGGAGCATGGCGAGGGCAGCCACCAGCGCCCACGCTTTCTTCATGCGTGCATCTCCAGCCCGGCGCTGCGCCGCGCAGAGAACTCCGCCTGCAGCATCGACATCACGACCAGCGACTCGAATCCGCCGTCGGCCTTGACCGCTTCGCGCAGCAGCCCTTCGACGACGAAGCCCTCGCTGTCGTACAGCGCCTGGGCGCGGCTGTTGCCTTGCTTGAGGTCCAGCCACAGGCGGTGCGCACCGAGGTCGTCGAAGGCGACCTTCTTGGCCACCCGCAGTGCCGCCCGGCCGTAACCAGAGCCCTTGCTGCTGACCACCAGCCGCTTGAGCTCGAGCGACTGGTTCTGGCTGCGGCAGCCGATCAGGATCAGGAAGCCGACGGCGTCCAGGCCGGGGCCACCCTCGATGATGAAGTGCCGGAAATCCGGAAAGCGGATCGCGGCGTCGTGCTGGGTGCGCTCCCACGGCGTGATGAACGGCCGGTTGGCCGAATCGTTCTCCAGCGACAGCACCA
>JAJAZH010000437.1 GCA_026785815.1 Ramlibacter sp.
AACCTCGGCCGAAATGCGATGGGCCACCGGCAGATCGCCGGCGTCGGCCAGGGCCACGGTGTAGGGCTTGTTCATGGGAATCTCCTGGGAATGAACGTTAACTGTATGCATGTACAGTATTGATCGTCTGCATCGCAACGTCAACCGCGCGCAAGGTCGTGGCACGGCATACCGGCGACTCTTTACCCGGAGGCCAGCTTGCCGCGTCAATTGATCAGCTCGGCTCGGCTCCGGGGACTGACCACCAATGGACCTTCCGGTCCGCTGATGGCGTGCGAACTCAGGGTTTGAAGTGGGTCAGGAAGTGGGCCAGGTCGGCCAGTTCCGGATCCTTCAGGCCGAACAGCGCTGCCGCCATGACCGTGTCGCGGCCGAGGCCCGGATGGTCGCGGAACTGCTTCATCGATTCGAGCAGGAACGGCTCGTGCTGGCCGGCCAGCCGCGGGATCTGCTGGCGGCCGCTGTAGTCGGGCAGGTGGCAGGTGCCGCACAGCATCTTCTGCGAAAGCTGCAGGCCGCGCTGGTAGGCGCCCGGCTCCGCGCGGGTCTTCGCCGCGGCTGGAACCTGCTGCGAAAAGTACTTGCCCAGGATGACGAGCTCGTCGTCCTTGACGCCGTCGAGCATCCCCTTCATCTGCGGAATGTCGCGCAGCCCTTCGCGGATCAGCACCAGCTGGTTCTCGATGAACTGCTGCGGCTGTCCAGCCAGCGAAGGGAACTGCGGAATCTGCGAATTGCCGCCCTCGCCATGGCAGGCCGCGCACAGGGCCAGCCGGGCCGGCGCCGGCTGCTGGGCCCACGCCCCCGGCAGCACCGCAAGCAGCACTGCCGCCGCCAGGGACCGTCCCCAGGCAGCGGCGCCGCTCTCAGGGACGGGCATAAGAGATGCGGTAGATGGCGCCGAGCTGCTCGTCGGAGACCAGCATCGAGCCGTCGGGCATCTGCATCAAGTAGGCTGGACGGCCCCAGAACTTGTCAGTGGCTGGATCGAGGAAGCCGGTGAGGAAGGGCTGCATCTTGGGGTTCTGCCCGTTGGCATCGGTGGTCACCATCACCACGTCGAAGCCGAGCTTCTTGGTGCGGTTCCACGATCCCTTGCGGGCGATGAACATCGCGTTGCGGTACTCGGCCGGGAACATGTTGCCGGTGTAGAAATGCAGCCCCATCACTGCGGAGTGACCGCCCATCGTCTGCACTGGCATGGTCACGCCTTCGCAAGCGCGGTCCTTCCGGATATCGGGGTCGGCAATGCCGTTGGCATGGCAATGCGGGAAGCCGAAGTCGAGACCGGCGCGCGGCATGCGATTGAGTTCGTCTTCCGGCGAATCGTCACCCATCCAGTCGCGGCCATGGTCGGTAAACCACAGCTCGCGGGTGACCGGATGCCAGTCGAAGCCCTGCGTGTTGCGAATGCCCCGCGCGACCACTTCCATGTTGGAGCCGTCGGCGTCGTAGCGCCGCAGCTGCGCGTATTCGGCGGTTGGCAGAACGCAGATGTTGCATGGCGCCCCGAACGGAACATAGAGCTTGTTGTCCGGGCCGAAGCGGATGTACTTCCAGTTGTGGTGCTGCTCCGGCGGCAAATTGAAGCGGGCCGTCAGGTCCACCGGTTGCACATTGGGGTTGGTGTCGATGCCGTCGTAGCGCAGCACCTTGTCGATCGCCATGACGTAGAGCGAGCCGTTGTGGAAGGTCGCGGTCGGCTGGTTCAGCTTGTCGACCAGGATCCGCGACGTGCGGACGCCGCCGTTGTCGGAGATCTCGTAGATGCGGCCGAGGCCCCGGGTGCCGACATAGACCTTGCCGCTGGGCGTGCGCGTCATCGCGCGTCCACCCGGCGTGCCGGTCGACCAGATCTCGGCCTTGAAGCCGGGCGGCAGCCGCAGGTTCTGCAGCGGGATATCGCCGACCGGCGTGACGGTCAGCTTGCCGGCGTGCGGCGCGAGCGTCGAATTCGCCATGCTCGGCGCGCGACCCTGCTGCCACGCCGGTGCCGGCGCTGCCGCCGGGGCCGGGGCCGCAGCGACCTGGGCCATCGGAGGTGAGGTGGCGGGTGCCGTCGCCTGTCGCATCGGCGCGCAGCCCGCAAGCAAGCCGGCGCCGAGCAATGCGCCGAGCAATGCAATTTTTTTCGTCATGTCATTTCTCCAGGTTCTCTTCGGTGGGGACATGACGATCGTAATGGGCGCGAGGAAGCGGATCGCAAAGGGTTTCCACTAGCCGCTGCCTGCGCGTGCGGTCGAGCCAGATCGACGCGAGCAGCATTGACGTTGGAGCGAACGAACGAAAGAACAGGACAGGCCATGACAGCCTGTCCCTTGAATCACTGGTGTGGGGCAGAGCGCCGCTGGGCTGAGCGGTCGTCTGGCGTCGAAGTCAGCTGCAGGAACCGATCCGGCAGCGCCATTCACAGCGGGGCCGCGTCCGGGGCCGGCTCCTGCGGCCCCTTCGCGATCCGGTCGTTCTCAAGTTGCCGCAGCCTCGCTAAGGCGCTGTCGGCGCCGACGCCAGTTCCCGGCGCAGATTTCGCCGGCACTGGGTTCGACTCCATCGCGGTCTCGGGCGACTCTGCGCCGACGCCAGCCACCTCGGCTGTCGGCGGCACAACTGGGACCCCGGAAGGGTCGGCTTGCGAAGCGGGCGATGTCGATGTCGACGTTGGTGGACTGCCCGCTTCAAACTCTGTGCTCATGACCAACCCGGCTGTCCACTCTCGCCAAAGATTCGGCTTGGAACGCACATTAGATAGTACCGGCCTGCTCGTCTGTAGGACGGTGCCGATAGCGGCCAGGCAGGCGTCGCGGCCGGAGCCGACAGCGTTACCGGTAGGTCATGGTGAGCGCGGTCAACGCCCGGCGTGGCGCACCAAGTCCGACACCAGCGTGTTCAACGGATGATCGCAACCGCGGCCCGTACGGCTGTCAACACGCGCCAAGTGCCTACAGACATTCGTCCTTCAGGGGGGAAGATGCGGAGTAATCTTTTGACTTGGCCTCGCTACCAGAAAAAAAGGCCCGGTTTTCGCAAGTCGGTACCACGGCTCAGGGCGACACTCACTGGCTGGCTCAGCCATTAATTTTTGAATGTTTCGATGCCTGAATCCGTCAAGCTGCTATCGATTGCAACTGCAGTCCCTCCTTTTTGCCTCGAACAACGCGATGTCGCCGCTGCCGCCAGCGAGGGCTTTGCCTCCCGCTTCGGCGGGTTCCGGGCGCTGTCGCGCGTCTTCGAGACCTCCGGGATCCTGCGGCGCTACGCTGTCCGGCCGCTGGAGTGGTACTTCAAGCCGCTGGGTTGGCCGGAGCGCAACCAGGCGTACCTCGATGGCGCGGTCAAGTTGTTCATCGATGCAGCGTCGAAGGCGCTTGCTGCGGCGGGCCTTCGCGCTGCCGAGGTCGATACCGTCGTCACGGTCTCCTCGACGGGGATTGCCACGCCCAGCCTCGAGGCCCGCGCCGCGGAACAGATCGGTTTTCGGGCCGACGTCGAGCGGGTGCCGGTGTTCGGGCTGGGCTGCGCCGGTGGTGTCACGGGCCTGTCGATCGCGTCGCGCCTGGCGCAGTCCCGCCCGGGCAGTGTCGTGCTGGTCGTTGCCGTCGAACTGTGCACGCTGTCGTTCCGGCTCGATGAACTGACCAAGGCCAATATCGTCGCGACGGCCTTGTTCGGGGACGGCGCCGCGGCTTGCGTTTTGCGCACCGGGCACAGCGGCATTGCCGCGGTCGAAATGAGCGGCCAGCACACCTGGCCCGGGACGCTGGACATCATGGGCTGGTCGGTCGATCCGCTCGGCCTGGGCGTCATTTTCGATCGGGCCATTCCCCCCTTCGCCGAAGCGAACATGGCGCCCGCCGTGCAAGGCATCCTTGAGCGTGCCGGTTTGACTCTCGCCGAGATCGACCGCTTTGCCTTTCATCCGGGAGGTCAAAAGGTGATCAATGCCCTGGAACGCTCGTTTTCGCTTGCGCCCGGGAGTCTGGACCATGAGCGTGACATCCTGGCCGAGTACAGCAATATGTCGGCGCCCACCGCCTTGTTCGTGCTGGAGCGGGTCATCCAGGCCGGGCTGCCTGCGCGCACGC
>JAJAZH010000438.1 GCA_026785815.1 Ramlibacter sp.
GCCCTGTTCTGGAACAACACCCCGATCCTGATCGGGTTCACGTTGTTGTTCATCATCTTGTACCTGTACGCGTACAGCAGCATCGTGCGGTTCCAGGTTCCGCGCTGGCTGCGGCGCTGACCCTGCGTTGGACCGGGCGGCCACGCCGCCGCTTGCGGCACAATTTGCCGATTGCACGCATCCTCCCGAGGCCCCATGACCGAGCTTCCCTCCATCGCCCCCCGCGACAAGGCCGAGATCCTGGCCCAGGCGCTGCCCTACATCCGCAAGTTCCATGGCAAGACCATGGTGATCAAGTACGGCGGCAACGCCATGACCGATCCGGAGCTGCAAGCCGATTTCGCAGAAGACGTGGTGCTGCTGAAACTCGTCGGGATGAACCCGGTGGTGGTGCACGGCGGCGGTCCGCAGATCGAGCAGGCGCTCAACCGGCTGGGCAAGAAAGGCGAGTTCATCCAGGGCATGCGGGTGACCGACGCCGAGACCATGGAAGTGGTGGAATGGGTGCTGGCCGGCCAGGTGCAGCAGGACATCGTTGGCCTGATCAACCAGGCCGGCGGCAAGGCCGTGGGCCTGACCGGCCGCGATGGCGGGATGATCCGGGCCCAGAAGCTCAAGATGGTCGACAGCAGCGACCCGAGCAAGCAGCACGACGTGGGCCAGGTCGGCGACATCGTCAGCATCGACCCCAGCGTGGTCATCGCCCTGCAGGACGACCAGTTCATTCCGGTGATCAGTCCGATCGGCTTCGGCGACAACAACGAGAGCTACAACATCAATGCGGACGTGGTGGCCGGCAAGCTGGCAACGGTGCTGCGTGCCGAAAAACTGCTGCTGCTGACCAACACGCCGGGAGTGCTGGACAAGGGCGGCAAGCTGCTGACGGACCTGACGGCGCGCGAGATCGACGCGTTGTTCGCCGACGGGACGATCTCCGGTGGCATGTTGCCCAAGATCAGCGGGGCGCTGGATGCGGCCCGCAGCGGCGTCAACGCGGTTCACATCATCGACGGCCGGGTGCCGCATTCGCTGCTGCTCGAAATCCTGACAGAACAGGCCTACGGCACCATGATCCGCTCCCACTAGTGAGCCAGCGGGGTAAGCGCGCACTTGGACTGCAGCCCCCGGTGGCGGCCCGGGGAAACCCCCGAGTGGGCTGTGCCACAATCGCTTTATGTCGACTGATTTCCAATGCCCGACTCGCAGCTGAGCACCCCTGAGCCGGTATCCGATCCGGAAAACGCCGCCGTCCCGACGCGCAAGCGTCCCAAGCCGGGCGAGCGCCGGGTGCAGATCCTGCAGGCCCTGGCCACGATGCTGGAACAGCCAGGCGCCGAACGCATCACCACCGCGGCGCTGGCGGCGCGGCTTGAAGTCAGCGAGGCGGCGCTGTACCGGCATTTCGCCAGCAAGGCGCAGATGTTCGAGGGGCTGATCGAGTTCATCGAACAAAGCGTGTTCACCCTGGTCAACCAGATCGTCGAGCGCGAAGACACCGGCTCGACCCAGGCCGCCAGGGTGATCGCGATGCTGCTTCAGTTCGCCGAGAAAAACCCGGGGATGACCCGGGTCATGGTGGGGGATGCGCTGGTGTTCGAGAATGATCGCTTGCAACAGCGGATGAATCAGTTTTTCGACAAGATCGAGGCCACGCTCAAGCAAAGCTTGCGCGTCAGTGTCGAGGTTGAGGCTTCTGCCACGCCCAGCGCCGATGCCCAGGTCAAGGCTTCGATGCTGACCAGCTTCGCGGTCGGGCGGCTGCAGCGTTTCGCCCGGTCCGGGTTCCGGCGGCTGCCGTCCGAGCACCTCGAGGCCAGCCTGGCCCAGATGCTGTAGCCCTGGCGGCAACCGCCGTCCTGGTCAACCCTTTGCGGTCGGGCGCCGCCCGGCTGGAACCCGAACCCATGCTTCAAACTTTGCTGGCCGGCGAACCCGTCGTCCTTCACGCCAGCGGTGCCGTGCTGCTACCGGCCCAGCGCACAGTGCTGGTGGCCGACGCGCACTTCGGCAAGGCAGTGAGCTTTCGCCGGCTCGGCGTGCCGGTGCCACGCGGCACGACTTCCGAAACGCTGGAGCAGCTCAGCGCACTGGTCGCCGATACCCGTGCCAGCCGGATCGTGTTCCTCGGTGACTTCCTGCATTCGGCCCGCTCCCATGCAAAGGGAACGCTGGGTGCGATCGCGCGTTGGCGGGCCGAGCATGCGGCGCTGGACCTGACGCTGGTGCGCGGCAACCACGACGATCGGGCCGGCGATCCCCCGGCCAGCCTGGGGATCGAGGTCGTGGACGAACCGCTGACGCTGGGGCCTTTCGCCTTGAGTCACTACCCGACAGCGGTGGCCGGCAAATACGTGCTGGCCGGGCACTGGCATCCTTGCATCAGCGTTCGGGGCCGGGCGTTCGAGCGATTGCGGCTGCCCTGTTTCTGGTTCGGCGACGACACCGGCGCCCAGCCGGATTGCGCCGTCGGCGTGCTGCCGGCGTTCGGGAGTTTCACCGGCATGCACCGGATCGAGCCGCGCGCCGGGGACCGGATCTTCCCGGTGGCCGGCACTGTGGTCCGCGCGTTGCCGCCGCGGCCGAGCCTGTCATCCCGGGCTTGATCCGCGACCCGCGGTCACAGCTTGACGCCCACCTTGCTTGCGGCTGCGACGACTTCAGACCAGGTGTGGCCGTCGATTGCAATGCCTTCGCGCTCGCGCCGGGCGCGCGCCTCGCGTTCAGGCTCGCCGGCGATGCGGACCGCGTCGAAGCCGGGGGCGGGAGGGCTTTGCTTGAGCCAGTCGATGAATGCAAGGGTTTCACTTTCGAACGCCTGCTGCGTTCCCAATCGCTTCGGATCGATCAGGATCGCCAACATGCCGTTGATCACCGCCTTGGCGTTGTCGGCCGGACGGTGCCAGGTTCCGCTGCCGGTCAGCGCGCCGCCCAGCAGCTCGCAGGCCACCGCCATGCCGTACCCCTTGTGCTCGCCGAAAGGCATCAGCGCGCCGAACAGCCCGGCGCCAGCAGCTTGCGGCTGCGGCACGACCACGACTCCCGGATCGTTGGTGGGCTGGCCGCTGGGGTCGATCAGGTAGCCGTCAGGAACCTTCTTGCCCTCGTTGTGGGCGACGCGCATCTTGCCCTGCGCGACGCGGCTGGTGGCGAAGTCCAGCACGAACGGCTCGCGGCCCTGGATCGGCACGCCGATGCAGCAGGGGTTGGTGCCGTAGCGGCCATCGCCGCCGCCCCAGGGCGCAACGACCGGCCGTGACTGCACGTTGACAAAGTGGATGGCCACCAGCCCCTGTGCCACCGCCATTTCGGCGAAATGGCCGATCCGCCCGAGGTGATGCGAATTGCCAAGTGCCAGGATGCAGCTTCCCAGATCCTGCGCGCGTTTGATCGCCAACTCCATCGCCTGCACCCCAACCACCTGTCCGTAACCGCGCTGTCCGTCGAGCGTGAGCAGGCTGCCGGCATCCAGCAGGACCTTGACCGCGGCATTGGGCTTGAGGCCGCCTTCGAGCACCGCATCGACATAGCGCGGGATCATGCCGACGCCGTGCGAGTCGTGGCCGCTCAGGTTGGCGAACACGAGGTTGTCGGCGACCTGGGCGGCTTCGTCGGTGGAGCTCCCGGTTCCGGCGATGATGGCTGCGCATTGGTGGCGCAAGGCCTGCGCCGAAAACACTTGTTGCATGCTGTGATCTCCGGGGCTACATCACCGCGCCGACTTGCCACGGCACGAATTCATTCTGGCCATAGCCATGTTTTTCGCTCTTGGACGCCGCGCCGGACGCGGTTGCCAGCACCAGTTCGAAGATCCGCTGGCCCATCTCCTGGACCGACGCCTTGCCGTCGATGATCTCTCCGCAGTTGATGTCCATGTCTTCCTCCTGGCGCTGCCAGAGCGCCGAGTTGGTCGCCAGCTTGAGCGACGGGGAGGGCGCGCAGCCGTAGGCCGAGCCGCGGCCGGTGGTGAAGCAGATCATGTTGGCGCCGCCGGCGACTTGGCCGGTGGCGCTGACCGGGTCGTAGCCTGGCGTGTCCATGTAGACGAATCCGTGGTCGGTGACCGGCTGCGCGTATTCGTAAACCGCCTGCAGGTTGCTGGTCCCGCCCTTGGCGACCGCGCCCAGCGACTTCTCCAGGATCGTGGTCAGCCCGCCGGCCTTGTTGCCGGGAGACGGGTTGTTGTTCATCTCGCCCTGGTTGACCTCGGTGTAGTGCTCCCACCACTTGATGCGCTCGATCAGCTTTTCGCCGACTTCGCGCCGAACCGCGCGTCGCGTCAGCAGGTGCTCGGCGCCGTAGACCTCCGGCGTCTCCGACAGGATGGCGGTGCCGCCGTGCGCGACCAGCAGGTCCACCGCCGCGCCCAGCGCCGGATTGGCGCTGATGCCCGAGTAGCCGTCGGAGCCGCCGCACTGCAGGCCGATCGTGATGTGCGCGGCGCTGCACGGCTCGCGCTTCACATCATTGGCCTTGGGCAGCATGTCCTGAATCAATGCAATGCCCTTTTCGACGGTCTTGCGGGTGCCGCCCGTGTCCTGGATGTTGAACACCTTGAGCGTGTCGCCTTCGCGCAGGCTGCTGTGGGCCAGCCAGGCGTTGATCTGGTTGGCCTCGCAGCCGAGGCCGACCACCAGCACGCCCCAGAAGTTGGCATGCGTGGCGTAGCCGGCCAGCGTGCGCTCGAGGAGCTGCATCCCCATGCCTTCGGTGTCCATGCCGCAACCGGTGCCGTGGGTCAGGGCCACCACGCCGTCGACCAT
Organism: Ramlibacter sp.; assembly: GCA_026785815.1. Lineage (GTDB taxonomy): Bacteria > Pseudomonadota > Gammaproteobacteria > Burkholderiales > Burkholderiaceae_C > Ramlibacter. The sequence goes on from JAJAZH010000438.1 coordinate 4,761, forward strand.
CGGGTAGTCGGCCAGCGCCGCAGGATGGTTCTGCCGGGAAAAGTGGTCAGCGATTGCGCGGGCCGCCGTGGCCGAGCAGTTCACGCTGGACAGGATGCCGATGTAGTTGCGGGTGGCGACCCGGCCATCCGCACGCCTGATGCCCATGAAGCTGGCCTCGCGCAGGGCGGCCTGCGGCTTGACGTCGGCGCCGAACGCGTAGTCGCGCACAAAACTCCCAGTACTGGCGCCCTTGTCCGGACCCATGTCCAGGTTGTGGGTGTGCACGTGTTCGCCAGCGGCGATCGGTTTGCTGGCGAAGCCGATCACCTGGTTGTAGCGGCGCACCGGTTCTCCGGCCGCGATGGCCCGGGTCGCCACCTTGTGCCCCGGGGGGATCAGCCCCTTGATGACGACGTTCTCGGCGCTGGTGCCGCCGACCAGTTGGGTCCTTGCGATGAGGACGTCGTCCTCGGGGTGGAGGCGGATGAAGGGTGTCATGTTTGCGTACCTCGCGTCTGCACCGTCAACGAAGATCTAGAAAAACTGCCTCGGTAACCAGAGCACCAGCTTCGGGAAGTAGGTGATGATGACCAGCGAGCCCAGCAGCGGCACCAGCCACGGCAGGATGGCGATCGTCGTCCGTTCGACCGAGAGCTTCGCCACCCGGGCCAGCACGAACAGCACCATGCCCATCGGGGGATGCAACAGGCCGATCATCAGGTTCAGCACCATCACCAGGCCGAAATGGACCAGGTCGATGCCCAGGCTCTGGCAGATCGGCACCAGGATCGGAACCAGGATCGTGATCGCCGCCGTCGGTTCGAGGAAGCAGCCGACGAACAACATCAACAGGTTCGCCAGCAGCAGGAACACCCACGGTTCCTTGGTGAATGCCAGCACCCAGGACGAGATCGCGGCAGTGACGCCGGTGGCGGTGAGCATCCAGCCGAAGATGCTGGCGGCTGCCACGATGAAGAGCACGGTGGCGGTGGTCTCCACGGTGTCCAGGCAGACCTTGACGAACATCTTCCAGTTCAGCGTGCGGTACCACGCGAAGCCCAGCACCATGGCCCAGAGGCAGGCAGCGATCGCGCCCTCGGTGGGCGTGAAGATGCCGGTGGTCATGCCGCCGATCAGCAGCACCGGCGTCATGATCGGCAGCACCGCCTGGAAATTGAAGAACTTGTCGGCGGCGAACAGCACGATCAAGGCCGCCAGTACCGTGAGTTGCGCCGGCAGGCCGGCCTTCACGACCAGCAGCCAGACCGCGAGTGGCCAGACGATCACGACCGCCGTTTCAGCCAGCGCCTTGATGACACGCGGCCATTCGAACTTGACGTCGGCGCCCCAACCGTTCTTGTGGGCGAAATAGGCGACGGTGACCATCATCAGGAACGCCATCAGCACGCCGGGCAGGATGCCCGCGAGGAACAAGGCGCCGACACTGACGTTGGCCATCATCCCGTAAATCACGAACGGCAGGCTGGGCGGAATGATCGGCCCCAGGGTCGCCGAAGCGGCCGTGACGCCGACCGCGAATTCCTTGCTGTAGCCATGGTCGGTCATGGCCTTGATCTCGATGGTGCCGAGCCCGGCCGCGTCGGCAATCGCGGTGCCGCTCATGCCGGCGAACACCACCGAGCCGACCACGTTGACGTGGCCCAGCCCGCCCTTGAGCCAGCCGACCAGCGCCAGCGCGTAGTTGTAGATCCGGTTGGTGATGCCGGCGTTGTTCATCAGGTTGCCCGCCAGGATGAAGAAAGGCACGGCCAGCAGCGGGAAGCTGTCGATGCCGCTGACCATGCGGTGGATCACCACGAACGGCGGCAGGTTGCCCGACCACCAGATGTAGAGCAGGGCCGAGCCGGCCATCGCGATGGCGACCGGAATGCCGCCGCTCATGAGCAGCAGGAAGATAATCTTGAGCATGGCCTGTCGTTCGTTGTTGTCGTCTTGTCGTGTTGGCGTGGCGGCGTTAGCGGTCGTCCATCGAGGACTCGGGCCGTTCGAGCACGGTGTAGCCGCGCCGGTGGTGGAACAGCGCCAGCTGCGCCGACCGCAGCGCCATGATCGCGAAGCCGAGCAGGCAGACGCCGTAGACCCAGTTCATCGGCAGGTCGACCATGGTCATGCGCGAGTTGCTTCCCAGCTTGAGCATCATCATGACGGTGAGGATGGTGGCGGCGACGAAGAAGCCGGTCCGCAGCACGTCGACCATCGTGGCCATGAACCGCGCCATCCGCGCCGGCATGAACTTGTAGAAGAAATCCACCTGGATGTGGTTGTTCTTCACCACGCCGATGGTCGCGCCGGTGAACACCACTGCGATCAGCAGGTAGCGCGCGATCTCCTCGGTCCAGGCGGCCGAATCGTTCAGCACATAGCGGGTGAAGAACTGGTAGAAGACCGTCAGCCCCAGCAGCCAGAAAAAGGCCAGCGCCAGCCAGCCCTCCGGCTTGGTGGCGGAGAGGTCCACCGCCTCGTCCTGGGCGTGGAACTCGCCGTCGGGCCCCATCACGGGGGCCATGTCATCGATCGAATGGCTCATGGCAGTCGCAGTGCTCCGTTCGGGAATGCGTGGATCCGGCTTTGCCGGTCCGCCGCATCGCCCCTTGAGGGGAGGCCGGCGCACGCGCCGGCTTCGGGGTGGGCCATGCGTGGATCCGGCTTTGCCGGTCCGCCGCATTGCCCCTTGAGGGGAGGCCGGCGCTCGCGCCGGCTTCGGGGTGGGCCGCATCTATTTGATGGCGATGACGCGGTCCCAGTCCTTCTTGTCCAGCTTCATGGATTCGAAGGTGATGGCCTTGAGCACGCGCTGCTGGAAGTCGTTGCGGTCGACAGTCACCACGTTGATGCCCTTCTTCTTGAATTCGTCGACCAGTTCGCCTTCGCGCTTGCGGATGTCGTTGGTGGCGTTGACGGCCGCTTCCTGCGTGATGTCGACCAGCAGCTTCTGCTCGGCCGGCGTGAGTTTGCCCATCGTGCCCGGCGAGACCACGGTCAGCAGCGCGTCCGAGATGTGGCCGGTCAGGATGATGTTCTTCTGCACTTCGTAGAACTTCTTGGCCTCGATCGTCGGCAACGGATTTTCCTGCGCGTCGACGGTGCCGTTCTGCAGCGCCAGGTAGACCTCGGCGAAAGCGATTGGCGTCGGGTTGGCGCCGCACGCCCGTGGCAGCGCGGTGTACGCCGGCGAATCGGGCACCCGCATCTTGAGGCCCTTCATCTCGTCGCAGTTCTTGAACAGCTTGTTGCTGGTGGCATGCCGGGCGCCGTAATAGGTCAGGGCGGTCACGGTGTTGCCGGTGGCCTTCTTGTAGCCTTCGGTCAATTCCCGAAACACGTCGCTCTTGCCGTACTTGATCACGTGGTCGGCGTCGCGGAAGGTGAACGGGTAGTAGCTGACGGCGAGCCGGGGATAGGAATTGGATGCGAACGACGCGCCGGTCAGGATGATGTCGACGGTCCCGAGCTGCAGGCCCTGGTTGATGTCGCTCTCCTTGCCCAGGCTGGAGGCCGGGAACACCTGAATCTCGTACTTGCCGTTGGTGCGCTTCTTGAACTCCTCGCCGGCCCAGACCGACCACTTGTGGTACGGCTCCGAGGTCTCGTAGACATGGGCCCATTTGAGCTTGACCTGTGCCTGTGCCAGGCCGAGGCTGCCCATGGCGCCGGTGAGCAGGGTGCCGGCTGCGAGCAGCCGGATGGCGGTACGTTTTTGCATTTTCATTTGTCTCCTAGGGTGGGTTGTCGCTGGGCTTCAGGAACTGTTGGCGCGGCGCCAGCTCGCGCTGTATCGGTTGTAGGCTTTCTTCAGATGCGTCTGCATCGCGGACCGGGCGCCTTGCGAGTCGCGGGCGCGAATGGCCTCCAGCACGGCGGTGTGTTCGACCAGCGCGGCACTCCAGGACGCCGGGTTCTCGAAGTGGTCTCCCAGCCGCTCGGACAGGGGCCCGCTGCGCGCCTGCCAGTAGCCGTGTACCGTGTCGCGCAGCACTTCATTGCCGCAGGCCTGGGCGACCGCCGTGTGGAAAGCCTGGTCGCCGCTGCGCGGGACAATGCCGGCGCTGGCGTCTTCATGCATCCGGGCCAGCGCTCCCGACATCGCCGCGATCTGGGTCTTGCGGGCATTCCGGGCGGCCAGCGCGGCGACTTCGCCTTCGACCAGCTCGCGCGCCCGCATCAACTCCAGCGGCCCCCATTCGGCGGGTTCGGGCGATCCAGCGCTGCCGTTGCCTTCGGACCGGAGGCCGGCTTGCACGACATAGATGCCGGAGCCGGTGCGCACGTCGACCACGTCTTCGATCTCCAGCGCGATCAGGGCCTCGCGCACCGATGGCCGGCTCACGCCCAGCTGCCGGGCGAGGTCGCGTTCGGCCGGCAGGCGGCTGCCAGGGGTGAACTCTCCCTGCGCGATCAGCGAACGCAGTTGTTCGGCGATCTGCCGGTACAGGCGCTGGGGTTCGACGGATTGCAGCGGCACGGCAGCAGGGGTTTAAGGGTTAGCCTGAATTGGCCAAGTGGCCTGACCAATTAATATCGCCCAGGCCCGGGTCCGAAACATCCGGCAAAACCCTCGCGCGGCGTTCGCACAGGAGCATTCATGAGACTCAAAGGGAAAACCGCCCTCGTCACCGCGGCCGGGCAGGGCATCGGCCGCGCCAGTGCGCTGGCGCTGGCTGCCGAGGGGGCGCAGGTCTGGGCCACCGACCTCAACCCGCAATTGCTGGAGAGCTATGCCGCCGTGGCCGGCATCCAGGCCATGCCGCTGGACGTGCTGGACAAGGCGGCGATCCTGCGCACGGTGGCTGGCTTGCCGCCGCTGGACATCCTGTTCAATTGCGCCGGTTACGTCCACAACGGCACCATCCTGCAGGCCACCGACACCGAATGGGATTTCGCGTTCAACCTGAACGTGCGCTCGCAGTTCTGGATGATTCGGGCGGTGCTGCCATCGATGCTGTCCCGGGGCGGCGGCAGCATCATCAACATGGCGAGCGTCTGCGGCAGCCTCAAGGGCTTGCCGAACCGGTTCATCTACGGCGCCTCCAAGGCGGCGGTGGTGGGCCTGACCAAGGCGGTTGCGGCCGATTACGTCGGCCAGGGCATCCGCTGCAATGCCATCGCGCCGGGGACGGTCGATACGCCCTCGCTGCACGAGCGCATCAACGCCTATGACGACCCGGTGCAGGCGCGCAAGAACTTCATCGCCCGCCAGCCGATGGGCCGGCTGGCGCAGGCGCACGAGATGGCGCCGCTGGTGGTGTTCCTGGCCAGCGACGAGTCGGTGTTCGTGACCGGCCAGCTGTATGCCAACGACGGGGGAATGACGATATGAACCAGCTCGATTTCAAAGGCCGCCATGCAGTCATTACCGGCGGCGCCACGGGCCTGGGGTACGCCATCGCCCAACGCCTGATCGCCTCGGGCGGCACGGTGACGCTGTGGGACCGGGACGATGCCGCCGCCCAGAAGGCGGCCAGATCGCTCGGCGGCGCAACCCGTGCGGTGGCGGTCGACGTGGCGCAGCACGCGTCGGTCCAGTCCGCGGTGCAGGCGACCGTGAAGGATTCGCCGCGGATCGACGCGCTGGTCAACAGCGCCGGCATCACCGGTCCCAACACCAAGGTCTGGGACTATCCGGTGCAGGCCTGGCGCGACGTGATGGACATCAACGTCAACGGCCTGTTCCACTGCTGCCGGGAAGTCGTGCCGCTGATGCGGAACCAGGGTTGGGGCCGGATCGTCAACATCGCATCGGTGGCCGGCAAGGACGGCAACCCGAACGCCAGCGCCTACAGCGCCAGCAAGGCGGCGGTGATCGCGCTGACCAAGTCGCTGGGCAAGGAACTGGCCGACACCGGGGTGCGGGTCAACTGCGTGACCCCCGCCGCGGTGAAGACCGGCATGTTCGACCAGATGAGCGCCGAGCATATCCAGTTCATGCTGTCGAAGATCCCGATGGGCCGCTTCGGCACGCCCGAGGAGGTCGCTGCGATGGTGCCCTGGCTGTGCACCGACGACTGTTCGTTCTCCACTGGCGCGGTGTTCGACCTGTCCGGCGGGCGTTCGAGCTACTAGCAACAACACCATCCCTGAAGGAGAAAAAAATGAAACTCGTCCGCTATGGCAACCCCGGCAAGGAAAAGCCCGGCCTGATCGATCTCGAGGGCCGGCTGCGCGACCTGAGCGGCGTGGTGCCCGATATCGGCCCGGCGCAACTGGGCCGCGTCATGCAGACCCGGCTGCGCAAGCAGAACCCCGACAAGCTGCCGCTGGTTCGCGGCAATCCGCGCTTCGGCTGCCCGGTCGCCAATGTCGGCAAGTTCATCGCCATCGGCCTGAACTTCGTCGATCACGCAGCCGAATCCGGCTCGCCGATTCCCAAGGAGCCGATCGTCTTCATGAAGGCCAACAGCTCGATCCAGGGTCCGAACGATCCGGTGATGCTGCCGCGCGGCTCGACCAAGACCGACTGGGAAGTCGAGCTGGGCATCGTGATCGGCGAGCGGGCCCGTTATGTGCCCAAGAAGGACGCGCTGGCTTTCGTGGCCGGCTACTGCGTCATCAACGATGTCAGCGAGCGCGAATACCAGCTCGAGCGCGGCCCGCAGTGGGACAAGGGCAAGGGCTGCGACACCTTCGGCCCGATCGGCCCCTGGCTGGTCACGCCCGACGAACTCGAGAACGTGCAACGCCTCGGCATGTGGCTGGACCTCAATGGCAAGCGGATGCAGACCGGCAACACCCGCACCATGATCTTCGACGCCGCCAAGTTGGTGAGCTACGTCAGCCACTTCATGACGCTGCTGCCTGGCGATGTCATCACCACCGGCACCCCGCCCGGTGTCGGGCTCGGCATGAAGCCGCCGCTGTACCTGAAGAAGGGCGACGTCATGACGCTCGGCATCGAGGGCCTTGGCGAGCAGCGCCAGGAAGTGGTCGCCTTCAAGGCCTGATCGCCGTCGAGACGCGGTCAGGATGGCCGCTTAAACTTCGTGGATGGCCGCCCAAGCGCATCCCTACTTCGCCGCCACCGGCGCGACGGCGCAGCTGCTGCGGGCGCGCGACTGGTCGACTTCCGCGCTGGGACCGATGGAGCAGTGGCCGTACTCGCTGCGGGCCATGGTCAACCTGGTGCTTGGTTCGGTCTTTCCGATGTTCGTCGCCTGGGGTCCGACCCTGGCGCTGCTCTACAACGATCCGTACGCAGAGCTGGCCGGCAACAAGCATCCCGGCGCATTGGGCGCGCCTTTCCTGGACACCTGGGACGAAATCCGGGCCGAGCTGGTTCCGCTGGTGGCCCGGGCCCTTGGCGGCGAATCCTTTGCGATGGAAAACCTGCCGCTGCGGATGCGCCGGCGCGGTTACGACGAAGACGCCTGGTTCACGTTCTCCTATTCGCCGGTGTTCGGGGATCACGGCGCGATCGAGGGACTGTTTTGCACCTGCATCGAGACCACGGCGTCGGTCCTGAGCGAGCGCGAGCAGCGCGCCGACCGGCAGTGGTGGCAGACGCTGTTCCAGCAGGCTCCCGGATTCGCCGCCGTGCTGCGGGGGCCGGACCATGTGTTCGAGATGGCCAACCAGGCCTATCTGCAGATCTGCGGCGATCGGCCGGTGCTCGGACTGCCGCTGGCCGAGGCCCTGCCTGAAGTGGTCGAGCAGGGCTTCATCGGCTGGCTGGACGGCGTGGTCAAGACCGGCAAGCCGTTCGTGGGCCGGTCGATCCGGGTGGTGCTGAACCGGGTGGCCGGCGCGCAGCCGGTGGAAGCCTTCATCGACTTCGTCTACCAGCCGCTGAAGAACGGCGAGGGCGACGTGGTCGGCATCTTCGTGCAGGGCCATGAGGTGACGGACCAGCATCGGGCGCAGGAAGCCCTGCTGGCGTTTTCCAACAGCATCCCTGCGATCGCCTGGGAGGCCGGCGCAACAGGCGGCCTCGAGCGATTCAACTCGCAATGGCAGGCCTACACCGGGCTCAGTGTGGAAAGCGCGCTCGGCCGCGGCTGGACCACGGCGGTCCACCCCGAGGACCTGATCGCTGCGCAACGGGTCTGGGAAGGGGCGCGCAAGGGCAACCGGGCCTGGCAGATCGAGTACCGGCTGCGCAGCGCGAGCGGTGAGTGGCGCTGGTTCCACGCCAATGCCGTACCGCAGCTCGACGCCGAAGGACGGGTGTTGCGCTGGTTCGGTACCACCACCGACATCCAGGAGTCGAAGGTCGCTGCCCAGAACCTGCGCGACGCCGACCGCCAGAAAGACGAATTCCTGGCGACCCTGGCGCACGAGCTGCGCAACCCGCTGGCGCCGATCCGCACGGCCGTGCACCTGCTCTCGTCACCTGGCGCCAGCGAGGCGGCCAGGGCCCGCGCGACCGGCGTGATCGGGCGCCAGGTCGGTCACATGGCGCGTCTGCTGGACGACCTGATCGATGTCGCCCGGATCACCCAGCGTCGGCTGGTGCTCAAGAAAGAGACCGTCACTGCCGGGTCGGTGATGGAAGCTGCGCTGGAAGCGGCCCGGCCCCTGGCAGACGCCAAGCGGCACATGCTGACGACCACAATCGAAGATCCGCAGACGCAGTTGCTGGCCGACCCGGTGCGGCTCGCGCAGGTGCTCTCCAACCTGCTGAACAACGCTTCGAAGTACACCGACCCTGGCGGCCGGATCAGCCTGGATGTCCGGGCCGACGGGCCTGACCTCCGATTCACGGTCACCGACAGCGGCATCGGGCTGGAGCCGGCGGCGATCGAAAAGGTGTTCGCGATGTTCGCTCAGGAGCACTCCGCTATCGACCGTTCCGAAGGCGGGCTGGGGATCGGGCTGGCGCTGGTGAAGGGGCTGGTGGAGCTGCACGGGGGCTCGGTGACAGCGACCAGCGATGGCGCCGGCCGCGGCAGCCGGTTTACGGTGCGGCTGCCTTACCTGGCTGTCGCCCCGACTGCGGACGTGACGGTGGGCCCCGGGGCTTTGCGGCCCCAGGAAACAGCGTCCAGTTCGGGGCGAACGGTGCTGTTGGCCGACGACAACCGCGATGCGGCCGACGTCATGGCCGACCTGCTGCGGCTGGGAGGGCACGTGGTCCATACGGCGCACGACGGCATCGAAGCCGCGGCGCTGGCGCTGCGCTTGCAGCCGGACGTGCTGGTGCTGGACATCGGCATGCCGGGGCTGAACGGCTACGAGGTGGCGCGACAAGTGCGTGCGCAGCCCTGGGGCAGCCGACCCCTGATGATTGCCGCGACCGGCTGGGGCCAGGACGGCGATCGCCAGAAGGCGCTGGATGCAGGTTTCGACCTGCATCTCACCAAGCCGTTCGATCCGGCCCAGATTTTCGATTTGATCGCAGCCAGGGCGGACTGACGCGGCTGCGAAGGTCGCAGTTCAGGGCTGGGCGGACGGCTGTCAATTTGCGCGCGGGATCGGCGGCCGACCGAAAGTCCAGCACCGGGAGCGGAACTGCTGCAAAATAGCACGGTCGTTCTTTTCCATCGCCCCGCACCCCATGACCGTCACCACCGAACTGCCCCTGAAGCCGCCGCGCGATGGCCGTGGCTTGCAAAAGGGCCAGCAGACCAAGGCCGCGATCGTCGATGCGGCTCTGGGCCTCGCGACCCAGATCGGGCTGGAGGGATTGTCGATCGGCGCGCTGGCCGAAGTCACGCAGATGAGCAAATCCGGCGTGTTCGCGCACTTCGGCTCGCGCGAGGAGTTGCAGATCTCGGTGATCCGCGAATACCACAGCCGCTTCGAGCAGGAAGTGTTCTATCCGGCTCTGGACCAGGCCCGCGGCCTGCCTCGGCTGCGAGCGATGTTCTCCAACTGGATGCAGCGGACCTCGGTCGAGATCGACTCGGGCTGTCTCTACATCAGCGGCGCCGTCGAGTTCGACGACCGGACCGGGCCGGTGCGCGATGCGCTGGCCAGTTCGGTCATGGCCTGGCACGCTGCGCTCAAGCGCGCGATCCAGAGCGCCCGGGAACTCGGCCACTTGCGCGCCGACGTCGACGACGGGCAGATGCTGTTCGAGATCCACGGCTTGATCCTGGCCTTGCATTACGAGGCGCGCTTCCTGCAGCACCCCGGTGCCATCGCACGCGCCAACGCGGGTTTCGACCGGATCCTGCGCCACAACGCCGACAGCGCGCCCGAGCGCCCAGGCACAGGTCGTTCAACGAAATAATCCAGGAGTCACTTATGAGCCCCCACGTTCACGTTCGTTCTCTGCCCCCCGAGGGGGCTAAGGGCCGCGGCTCCGAGCCTGCCTGCGCAGGCTTGGACGGCACGAAGAGCTGCTGCGTCCGGCAGCAGCGCGGTCTGCAAGACCATGCCTCCCTTGAGGCGGCTCGGCGGGAGGCATAACCATATGCCCATCTACACACCACCCCTGCGCGACATGCAGTTCGTCATGCACGAAGTGCTCAAGGTCACCGACGAGTACCAGGCCATGCCGCGGCATGCCGACGTCGATGTCGACACCATCAACGCGATCATCGAGGAAGGCGGCAAGTTCGCCAGTGAAGTCATCTTCCCGCTGAACATCAGCGGCGACGAAGAGGGTTGCAGCCTCGACCGGGAGACCCACGAGGTCAGCACGCCCAAGGGCTTCCGGCAGGCCTATGCGAAATACGTCGAAGGTGGCTGGGCCGCGCTCTCGTGCGACCCGGAATTCGGCGGCCAGGGCCTGCCCTTCGCGGTCAACCAGTGCGTGTACGAGATGCTGAACTCGGCCAATCAGGCCTGGACCATGTACCCCGGCCTGTCGCACGGCGCCTACGAGGCGATGCATGCGCATGGCACCGACGAACAGAAGAAGCTCTACCTGCCCAAGCTGGTGAGCGGGGAATGGACCGGAACCATGTGCCTGACCGAGCCGCACTGCGGCACAGACCTCGGCCTGCTACGCACCAGGGCCGAGCCGCAAGCCGACGGCAGCTACAAGCTGACCGGCAACAAGATCTTCATCAGCGCCGGCGAGCACGACCTGACCGAGAACATCGTGCACCTGGTGCTGGCCCGGCTGCCCGATGCGCCGCAGGGCAGCAAGGGAATCAGCCTGTTCGCCGTGCCCAAGTTCAATGTCGGCAAGGACGGCTCGATCGGCTCGCGCAACGGGATCTATTGCGGGGGCCTGGAGCACAAGATGGGCATCCACGGCAACGCGACGGCGCAGATCGTGCTGGACGGCGCGGTCGGCTCCCTGGTGGGCCAACCGAACAAGGGCCTGGCCGCGATGTTCGTGATGATGAACGCGGCCCGCCTGGGTGTCGGCAACCAGTCGCTGGGACTCACCGAGGTCGCTTTCCAGAACGCGCTGGCCTATGCCAAGGACCGGATCCAGATGCGGTCGCTGTCGGGCGTCAAGGCCAAGGACCAGCCGGCCGACCCGATCATCGTGCACCCCGACGTGCGCAAGATGCTGCTGACGGCGAAAGCCTACGCCGAGGGCGGCCGGGCGCTGGCCATCTTCTGCACGCTGCTGCTGGACAAGGAGCTGCACCATCCCGACGAGAAAGTGCGCAAGGACAGCGCCGAGCTGGTGGCGCTGCTGACGCCGATCGTGAAGGCCTTCATCACCGACAACGGCCACATCGCGACCAATGCCTGCATGCAGGTGTTCGGCGGCCATGGCTACATCGCGGAATGGGGCATGGAGCAGTTCGTGCGCGACAACCGCATCAACATGATCTACGAAGGCACCAACACCATCCAGTCGCTCGACCTGCTGGGCCGCAAGGTGCTGGGCAACAACGGCGCGACGCTGAAGAAGTTCGGCAAGCTGGTGGCGCAGCTGGTGGAGGAAGAAGGCGTCAACGAGAAGATGGCCGAGTTCATCAACCCGGTGGCCGTGCTGGGCGAGCAGATGACCAAGTTCACCACCGAGCTGGGCTTCAAGGGGTTCCAGAACGCGGACGAGGTTGGCGCTGCCGCGGTGGATTACCTTCGGGTGGCAGGGCACCTGGTGTTCGGCTACTTCTGGGCCCGGATGGCGCAGGTCGCGTTGCGCGAGATCGCCGCAGCGGAATCGGAAAAGAGACCGGTCGACCCGTTCTACCAGGCCAAGCTGCAAACGGCGCGCTTCTACTTCGCCAAGCTGTTCCCGGAGACCGCGATGCTGATGCGCACCGCCCGCAGCGGTGCCAAGGTGTTGATGGATACGCAAGAGGCGCTCGCCTGAGCATGAGCATGACCCGTTTCCAGGTGAAGAAGGTTGCCGTGCTCGGCGCCGGCGTGATGGGCGCGCAGATTGCTGCCCATTTGGTCAACGTCAAGGTACCGGTGCTGCTGTTCGACCTGGCGGCGCCAATGGACCTGGCTTCAGCCGCGTCGTCGTCCAGGAATTCCATTGTTGCCAAGGCAGTGGAGGGCCTGAAAAAGCTCAAACCTGCGCCGCTGGGAGTGGCCGAAGACGCGGCGCTGATAGTGCAGGCCAACTACGACGAGGACCTGGAGCAGTTGCGCGACTGCGACCTCATCATCGAGGCGATCGCCGAGCGGATGGACTGGAAGCTCGACCTGTACCGCAGGATCGCCCCGTTCGTGGCGCCGCATGCCATCCTCGCCTCCAACACGTCGGGCCTGTCGATCACGAAGCTGGGCCAGGCGCTGCCCGAGGAGATGAAGCCGCGCTTTTGCGGCATCCATTTCTTCAACCCGCCGCGCTACATGTCGCTGGTGGAGCTGATCGCGACGCCCGCTTCGGCGCCCCGGATCCTGGACGACCTGGAGACCTTCGTCACCAGCGCGCTGGGCAAGGGCGTGGTGCGCGCCAAGGACACGCCGAACTTCATCGCCAACCGGATCGGCATTGCCGGCATGCTGGCGACGATGAAGGAGGTCGAGAAGTTCGGCCTGACTTACGATGTCGTCGACGATCTCACCGGCAAGAAAATGGGCCGCGCCAGCTCGGGCACCTTCCGCACCGCCGACGTGGTGGGCCTGGACACGCTGGCCCATGTGATCAAGACGCTACAGGACACGCTGGACGAGAAGAGCGATCCGTTCTACGCCAGCTTCGGCACGCCGGAGGTCTTGAAAACGCTGCTGGCGCAGGGCCGCCTGGGCCAGAAGACGAAGGCGGGGTTCTACCAGAAGGTCGGCCGCGACGTGCTGCGGTTCGAGCCGGAGAGCGGCGACTACGTGCCGGGCGGCGAAAAGGGCGACGAGGTCTACGGCCGGATGCTCAGGAAGCCGGCCGGTGAGCGCCTGCAGCTGCTGCGCAATTCCGACGGCGCGCAAGGTCAGTTTCTGTGGGCGATCCTGCGCAACAGCTTTCATTACGCCGCCGTGCACCTGGCGTCGATCGCCGAGACGGCGCGCGACGTCGACTTCGCGATGCGCTGGGGTTTCGGCATGAAGCAGGGCCCGTTCGAACTCTGGCAGGAAGCCGGCTGGCTGCAGGTGGCCGGATGGATCAGGCAAGACATCGCGGCCGGCAAGACGCTGTCGAACGCGCCGCTGCCAGATTGGGTTTTCAGCGACGCCGTGGCCGCTGCCGGTGGCGTGCACACGCCCGGCGGTTCCTGGAATCCGACTTCGCGCAAGTTCGAGCCACGCCGCATGCTGCCGGTCCACGCACGGCAGCTCTTCCCTGAAGCGGTGTTGGGCAGCCAGCCGGCCCGCTTCGAAAGCGCCGGCCGCACATTGCACGAAGACGCGGGGATCCGCTTGTGGACCCTGGACGACGAACAAGCTGCGGCACCGGTCCTGATCGCGAGCTTCAAGACCAAGATGCATGCGATCAGTCCCGAGGTCTGCGAAGGGCTGCAGCAGGCGGTCGAACTGGCCGAAAAGGAGTTCCACGGACTGGTGATCTGGTCGGGCGACGAGCCCTTCAGCGTCGGGGCCGACCTGCAGTCGATGCTGCCGGCCTTCATGGCGGTTGGCGTCAGCGCGATCGACGATGCCGAGCACTTCATGCAGCAGACCATGCTGCGGCTGCGTTACTCCACGGTGCCGGTGATTTCTGCAATTCACGGCATGGCGCTGGGCGGCGGCTGCGAGACCGCCGTCTATTCGTCGCGCCGGGTGGCGGCGATGGAAAGCTACATCGGCCTGGTCGAAGTCGGAGTCGGCCTGGTGCCCGGTGCCGGTGGCCTGACCTACATCGCGCGCCGCGCCGCCGAGAACCAGGCGCTGTCGACGCATCGGGACCTGCTGCCGTTCCTGACCGAAGGCTTCAGCGCCGCGGCCATGGCCAAGGTCGGCACCAGCGCGATCGAATCGCGCAAGCTGGGCTATCTGCTGGAGAGCGACCTCGTCGTTCCCAACAAGGACGAACTGCTGTTCGTCGCGATCAACGAAGCGCGGGCAATGGACGCCGGCGGCTTCCGGCCGCCGCTGCGGCGCCCGTTCGCGGTCGCCGGCCGCAGCGGCAAGGCCACGATCCAGGGCCAGCTGGTGAACCTGCGCGATGGCGGCTTCATCAGTCGCCACGACTTCCACATCGCCTCGCTGATCGCCGAAGTGGTGACCGGCGGCGACGTCGACGCCGGCACGCTGGTGACCGAGGAGTACCTGATGGCGCTGGAACGCAAGGCCTTCTGCTCGTTGATCGTCCACCCCAAGACCCAGGAGCGGATCCTGGGCATGCTGAGCACCGGCAAGCCGGTGAGAAACTAACGACCTTGTGGGACAGACCAAGAATTGCAACGCAATTTTGCTCTGCCGACTCTGATCAGGACGGGACACCATGAAACAGATTCAGGAGGCTTATATCGTCGCCGCGACGCGCACTCCGATCGGGCGGTCGCACCGCGGCTTTTTCCGCAACACGCGCCCGGACGAGCTGCTGGCCACAGTGCTGCGCTCGGCACTGGCGCAGGTGCCGGGGCTGGACCCGGCCGCGATCGAGGATGTGATTTGCGGCTGCGCCATTCCCGAGGCGCAGCAGGGTCTGAACGTGGCGCGCATCGGCGCGGTGCTGGCGGGACTGCCCAAGAGCGTCGGCGGCGTGACGGTCAACCGCTTCTGCGCTTCCGGCCTGTCGGCGGTGCAGATGGCGGCCGACCGGATCCGGGTCGGCGAGTCGGACGTGATGATCGCCGCCGGCACCGAGAACATGAGCATGGTGCCGATGATGGGCAACGCGCCCTCGCTCTCGCCGATCCTGTTCAGCAACCCGGACGACATCGAAAGCTATGGCATCGCCTACGGGATGGGCCTGACCGCCGAGAAGGTCGCGCAGCAGTGGAAGGTGTCGCGCCAGGCCCAGGACGAGTTCGCCTACCGCTCGCACATGAAGGCGCTGGCCGCGATGAACGCCGGTGAGTTTTCCGCCGAGATCACGCCGGTCGACGTGTCTGAACGCGCCGTCGATCTCGATTCGGCCGAAGTCAGCGTCAAGACCCGCACCGTCAGCCTCGACGAAGGCGCGCGACCCGACACCACCGTCGAGGGACTCGCGAAGTTGAAGACCGTGTTTGCCGCGCGCGGATCGGTCACTGCCGGCAACAGCTCGCAGACGTCCGACGGCGCTGGCGCGTTGATCCTGGCCAGCGAAGCGGCGATCCAGCGCTTCGGCCTGAAGCCGCTGGCGCGCTTCGTCAGCTATGCCAGCCGCGGCGTGCCGCCGCAGATCATGGGCATCGGCCCGATCGAGGCGATTCCAGCGGCGCTGCGCTACGCCGGCCTCAAGCAGCAGGACATCGACTGGATCGAGCTCAACGAAGCCTTCGCGGCCCAGTCGCTGGCAGTGATCCAGACGCTCGGGCTGGACCCTTCGAAGGTCAACCCGATGGGCGGCGCGATCGCGCTCGGCCACCCGCTGGGCGCGACCGGTGCGATCCGGACGGCGACTGTCGTGCACGCATTGCAGCGCAAGAACCTGAAGTACGGCATGGTCACCATGTGTGTCGGCATGGGGCAAGGCGCGGCCGGCATCTTCGAGCGGGTGTGACCCAGTGACGGGCGACCATCTCTTCGACAGCGCTGTGGCGCTGGAACCGCAGAGTGAAGGCGTCTGGCAAGGGCGCACCATTGCCGCATACGGCAACATGATCGGGCCCTTCGGCGGCCTGACGGCGGCCCAGGCGCTGAATGCGGTGCTGCTGCATCCCCAGCGGTTGGGCGATCCGGTGTCGCTGACCGTCAATTTCGCTGCCGCCCTGGCCGACGGGCCCTTCACCGTGCTGGCCCGCCCGGCCCGGACCAACCGCTCGACCCAGCACTGGGTGATCGAAATCCAGCAGCAGGGCCAGGCCGTGTTGACCGGCACCGCCTTCTTCGGGTTGCGGCGCGACATCTGGAGCGCCGACGAACAACCGCTGCCCGAGGTCCCGCGGCCGGCCGACGTGGCCCAGACGCACGGCATGGCCGGGGTCGAATGGCTCAGGCGCTACGGTTTATTTCCACGCCGATGCGGCGCTCCTGCAGTCGACCGGCGCCGGCTACCTGCTCGGCCAGACCCAGGCCCAGGCCTTCCGCAACGGCTTCTTCGACCAGTCCGCACAGCTCTGGAATGAAGCCGGCGAGCTGCTCGTCACCACCCACCAGGTCGTCTACTACAAGGAGTGATGCTGTTATGAACCCGCAACCCGACATCCTTACCCACGTCGAGAGTGGCGTCATGACGCTGACGCTGAATCGGCTGGAGCGCAAGAATTCGATCACTGCGGCGATGTACGCCCTGCTGGCCGACGCCATCGAGCAGGCGGCGGCGGATCCGGCGATCCGCGTGGTCGTGCTGCAAGGGCATGAAACCATCTTCTGCGCCGGCAACGACATCGGCGACTTCCTGAACCAGCCGCCGGCCGGGACCGACTCGCCGGTGTTCCGCTTCCTGCGCGGCATTGCCAGCTTCCCGAAGCCGTTGGTGGCAGCGGTCTGCGGGCCCGCGGTGGGCATCGGCACCACGCTGCTGCTGCATTGCGACCTGGTCTACGCTGGTGACAACGCGGCTTTCTCGATGCCGTTTGTGAATCTCGGCCTGTGTCCCGAGGCAGCGTCGAGCCTTTTGGTGCCGCAGATGTTCGGCTACCACCGCGCCGCCGAAGCATTGCTGCTGGGCGAGCCTTTCATGGCCGAGGCGGCCCTGGAGGTGGGACTGGTGAATCGCGTGGTGCCGCCGCTGGAGGCCAACGGCGTGGCGCAGGCCGCGGCGCGCAAGCTGGCGGCAAAGCCGCCGTCCTCGCTGGCCGAGACCAAGCGCCTGATGAAGCATGGCATGCAGGCGCAGGTGCTCCGGCAGATGGCCGAAGAGGGCGCCAGCTTCGGCCGGATGCTCGGCGAGCCGGCCGCGAAGGAGGCCTTCGGTGCCTTCATGGACAAGCGCAAACCCGACTTTTCCAGGCTCTGATGTCACCTCCTGCTGAGTAGCGTTTAAGCGTCGTTTTGTTCGCTGCCGAACACACAGAGCTCCATAGTCCAGCTACACTGCCCTGACTTTCAGAACAGGAGGCCGGGCGCTTCGCCTTTCAGCCATCCTGTCGCCCGGGGGACCGATGATGTTGTCACTGTTGTCACGTATGTATGTTTTGTTCGCGCTGCTGGCCTTGGGCTCAGGCGCGCTTGCCCAGCAGCCGCCGACAGCGGGCGGGCAGATGCAGCAGATTCCAGCGTCGCCGCTGGCGCCGCGCCCGCCGCTCGAAATCCGCATCCAACCCCAGGCAGCGCCTGAAACGGGCGCGTCCGATTCGGTCAAGATCCGGGTGCGGGCATTACAGGTCATCGGCGCCCAGGCATTCGCGCCGGCCGATCTGGTGGCCCTGACTGGCTTCACCCCCGGCAGCGAGCTGTCCCTGACCGACCTGCGGGCGATGGCGGCGCGCATCACCGAGCACTACCGCGTCAATGGCTACTTTGTCGCGCAGGCCTACCTGCCGGCGCAGGAGGTCAAGGACAACAGCGTGACGATCGCAGTCGCCGAAGGCCGTTACGGCCAGCTCTCCATCCGCAACCAGAGCACTCTGCCCGATCGCCTCGTGCGCGGGACGCTCGGAGGCTTGAACACCGGCGATCCGATCGTCACCGCCCCGCTGGAGAGCCGGCTGCTGGCGCTGTCGGACCTGCCGGGCGTGACGGTCCGCTCGACCCTCGTGCCCGGTGCCTCGATCGGCAGCTCCGACCTGATCGTCGACGTCACTCCCGGGCGGCTGGTGTCCGGCAGCGTCGACGCCGACAACGCCGGCAACCCGTACACCGGCACCACCCGCGTGGGTGCGACGGTGAACCTCAACAACCCGTTGGGACTGGGCGACGTCGCCAGCCTGCGCCTGTTGACATCCGGCTCGGGCCTGAAGTACGGCCGGGCTTCCTACCAGCTCCAGGCCGGCCGGGGCCAGGTCGGCATTGCATACAGCCATCTGGAGTACCGGCTGGGCCGCGAATTCGAACCTCTGGGAGCGAATGGAACGACGCAGATTGCCAGCGTGTTCGGCCGTTACCCGCTGCTGCGCTCGCGCAACCACAACCTGTATGCGCAACTCGGCTACGACGCCAAGCGTTTCGAGGACCGGGTCGATGCGGTCCCCTCCGTGACCCACAAGAGGGCTGGCGTGTTGATGTCGAGCCTGTACGGCGACAGCAGCGACAGTTTCGGCGGCGGCGGGCAGACGTCGTACGGGGTTACCTTGTCTTCGGGCCGGATCGACATCCGGACGCCCGAGGCGCTGGCGGCCGACGCAGCCACCGCGCGCACCAACGGCCGCTTCAACAAGCTCTCGTTCAACGCCGCCCGCTCGCAGGCGCTCGGCGGTCCGTTCTCGCTGTATGCCGGCTTGAGCGGCCAGGTCGCTTCGAAGAACCTGGATGTTTCCGAACAGATGGAGCTGGGCGGCATGAACGCCGTGCGGGCCTATCCGGAAGGCGAAGCGTATGCGGACGAAGGCCTGCTGGTGACGGTCGAGGGCCGGATGCAACTGCCTGACTTCTCCGACCGCTTGCCGGGCCGGATGCAGCTGGTCGCTTTCGTCGACGCCGGCAGCGTCAGGACCCACAAGGAACCCTGGGTCGAGGGCCGGAACCGCCGGAACCTGAGCGCCGTCGGCCTGGGACTGGTCTGGTCCGACCCCGGCAACTTCCTGCTCCGCACCTACTACGCCCGCAAGCTGGGAAGCGAGCCGGCCACCTCTTCGCCGGACCGTTCCGGCCGCTTCTGGATCCAGGGAGTGAAGTTCTTCTGAGCAGCTCCCTCCTCGCTTGCCGTTCGGTGAGCGCAGTCACACATATCAAGCAGTAAAGGCTCCCCCATGAACCACGCTCATCGAACCGGCCGCCAGCCAGCGCCAGCGCAGGCGGTTACTCCCTTCGCGCTGCGCACCCTGGCAGTGGCGCTGATGTTGTCGTTCGCAGCCAGCAGCCAGGCCGGTCCAGCCGGTGGCGTGGTTGCTGCCGGCAGCGCCAGCATCGCCGTCACAGGCGCCCGCACCACGATCACCCAGACCACCCAGAACGCCGCGATCAACTGGCAGAGCTTCGGCATCGCAGCTGGCGAGAGCGTCCAGTTCGCCCAGCCGAACAGCAGTTCGGTGGCACTCAACCGGGTGTTGGGAGCAAATCCTTCTGCGATCTTCGGCAACCTGTCGGCCAACGGCAAGGTGTTCCTGATCAATCCCAACGGGGTCTTGTTCGGAGCCGGTTCGACCGTCAATGTCGGTGGTCTGGTGGCATCGACGCTGGGTCTGTCCGACGCCGATTTCATGGCTGGCCAATATCGGTTCTCGTCACCGGGCCGGGGCGCGGTGGTCAACGAGGGAACGATCCGTGCGGATGGCGGGTCGGTCGCCTTGCTCGGTACCAATGTCAGCAACCAGGGCGTGATCTCGGCCCGACTCGGCAGCGTCGTGCTGGCCGGCGGCAACGCCATCACGCTCGACTGGGGCGGAGACGGGCTGCTCGGCGTCAAGGTCGATCAGGGCGCGGTCGATGCGCTGGTGACCAATGGCGGCCTGATCCAGGCCGATGGCGGGCGCGTCGTCATGACCACCCAGGCTGCTGGCAATCTGCTTTCCACCGTCGTCAACAACACCGGGGTGATCCAGGCCCGGACGATCCTCAATCGCGCGGGCAGCATCATGCTGTCGGGCGACATGCAAAGCGGGACGGTGAGCGCAGGCGGCACGCTGGACGTGTCGGGCGCGGGCGTGGGCCAGTCCGGTGGCAGCGTCACCCTGACCGGCCACCACGTCGGCATCTTCAGCGGTCACATTGACGCCTCGGGCAATGCCGGCGGCGGCACGGTGCTGGTCGGCGGCGACTACCTGGGAAAGAACGCCGACGTGCCCAATGCGTCCGCGACTTACATGAGCGCGGACTCCACCATCACGGC
>JAJAZH010000439.1 GCA_026785815.1 Ramlibacter sp.
AATGTTCAGCAGCTGGGGCAATTCGTCGATGCTGGTGCGTCGGAGCCAGCGGCCGAAACGCGTGATGCGCGGATCGTCGGCCTGGGTCTCGTAGGAGCCTTTCACGGCTGCATCCGCGACCATGCTGCGGAACTTGAGCATGCCGAACCCGCGCCCGCCCCGGCCCACCCGCTGCTGCACGAACAGCACTGGCAGTCCGCTGTCGGCGGCGACGGCGCCAGCCGCTACCAGCATGACGGGCCAGAGCAGCAGCAAGCCGGACACGGAAAAGATCAGGTCCATCGCTCGTTTCATCCAGCACTGGCCGCAACGGCGGAGACGATGCGGCCGATGGTCGCCGCGATCCGGGCGGCGTCCGCCTCCATCTGCTGCCGGCTGCGCAGCCCCAGTTGCGCTTCGGCGGTCCGCAGCGCAGCGACCTCGTCCTCGAAGCGGGAGTCGTTGCGGTGAAAGGTGCGCGAAAGAATCACCGACTGCGAGCCGAGGCGCAGGTGTTCGGCAAGCACGTCACGTCCGGGCAGTTCGCCTTCGCCCAGCCGCGCGATCCCGCCGAATCCGAACTGGATGCCGTGGCCGCGGACTGCCGTCGCGACCCGCTCGACGATGCCCTCGGCCAGCGATTCGAACATGAATCGTTGCCGCAGCGACAAGTGCAGGTCGTTCAGGCCCAGGAAGACCTCGGACAGACCGGGCGTGGCGATCCAGCTCTCCAGGGTGTCCAGTGCGCCGGCCGTTTCCAGCAAAGCCGAAACCGGCGTCCGGCCGTCGACCGCTTCCATGAATTGCTCCAGTTCCGCGCCACAGCTGAACATGGGAAGCATCAGCAGGTCGGCCCCGGCATCCAGCACCGCCTGGACCTCATCGCGTGTGCCCGGGTTGAGCGGGTTGACCCGGACCATCAGGCGCGAGCGGCGCAGTTGCGACCTGATCTTCGCGATGTCTTCGATCTGGTGGGTGCTGATGAAGGTATTGCGGCCGGCCTGCCGCGCCGCCTTGCCCTGGCGCTCCAGGTCCA
Organism: Ramlibacter sp.; assembly: GCA_026785815.1. Taxonomy (GTDB): domain Bacteria; phylum Pseudomonadota; class Gammaproteobacteria; order Burkholderiales; family Burkholderiaceae_C; genus Ramlibacter. The sequence continues at coordinate 1,016 of JAJAZH010000439.1, forward strand.
CGAACAGGCGCATGCCTTCGAGCGCATCGCAGCGGCGGGCGAAAGCCGGGTCGTTCGTGATCTGGATCAATTCAATCATGGGGCGCTGTTTCGATTATCGAGCCGCGCTTTGCGCTGTCCAGCGCTGGCCAGCCAGGCGGTGGCCAGCACGACGCTGGCGCACAACGCCGCCGCCAGCAGCCCCGGACCGATGGTGGCGGGCGCCGGCAACAGCGCCAGGGTGGCGGCGACCAGCAGCAACGCGGCCAACGCAGCGGCCATCACGCCCCACGGCAGCCAGCGCCGGCCCTGTCGGCCCATGGCCAGGACACTGACTGTCGCCACCCCCAGCAGCAGCGCATTGAGGACACGCATGAGAACGGCTCCGTCGACGCGCATGGCGCTCGCAGTGCCGGCGATGGCCAGCAGGATCAGCAGTGCCACGGCATAGGCCGCCACGGCGGCCTTCATGCGCCGCTGCACTGCCAGAACAGTCAACGCAACCGCGATCAGCGACTGCGGCAGCAAGCCCCAGGCGCCGATGCGCGCCCATTGCGCAATCTGCTCCAGGGACTGCGGCTCCATCCGGCCCCAGCCAAACAGGAGTTGGGTGAGCGCGGGCGCACCCGCCAGCAACCCCGCGGCACAGGCGCAAGCCAGCGTGAATGCCAGGGCAAACGCGGTGCGCACGGGTTCATCGGTGCCATCTTGCGCGGTGGAGTGAAGCGGCGACGAGAGCGCCTTGACAACCGCAGGAAACGACAGCGTGGCGACCAGCTGGATGGCCAGCAGCAAAGGCAGCTCGATCAGTTTCCAGGCGTAGTTGAAGGTGGCGAGCGCACCTTCTCCCGACTGTGACGCCATCGAGCGGGCCGCGAACGGCAAAGCCAGTGGCAGGCCCGCCGACAGGATCGCCCACAGCCAGACTGGCGGCGGCGGCAACCCGGGTGCGCCGGCCCTGGCAGCAGGCGGCGCCTGCGGACCCTGTCGCCATCCCAGCCAACCCAGACGCAGCAGCATGGCCGCCAGCAAACCGCCACCCAGCCAGGTCACGGCGGCCGCGCTCGACGGTGCCAGCGCGGCGGTCGCAATTGCTGCGAGCAACACCAGGTTGACCACGATTCCGGCCGAATACAGTCCGAGAAAATCACGCTCGTGCTGCAGGCGGGTGGTCCACAGGCCCGCGAGCAAGGCTGCGGGAAGCGCCAGTGCGCTCCACAGCAACGCTGTGGCGGCCAGGGGCCTGAGCGACCCTGTGACGCCGCCTGCAAGCCATGCAACGGCCGGGTGACGGCCCATGGCCAGCGCCAGCGCCAGCACACTTCCGGCAGCAAGCAGCATCAATGCAACCCGCCTTTGGGTCGCCGCCACTTCGGCCGAAGCCTGGCTCACCCAGGCCGGAAGCAGCACATAGGCCAGGGCGCCGCTGGCAACGACGCCGGCCAGCCAGTCCGGCAAAGTCAGCATCAACACAGCGACGTCGGCCAGGCCGGAGGTGCCGAAAGTCGCCGCCAGCGCGGATTCGCGCAGCAGCCCCAACGCCCGGCTGACCAGCAGCAAGGCAAGGGACAGCGCACCCGCTTTGAGCAACATCCGTGGATTATCGAGGGCCGAGTGGGACGGTCCGCCGACAAAAATCTAAAATGATGGGTTTGGCCTGCGACTCCCCTGAGTTGGCCTGCACCACCGCCCTACCCCATGTCCGAACCGAACACTCCTGCAGCGCCTGCGCCCGCCATCGATGAAAACCAGCTGATTGCGGAGCGCCGCGAGAAGCTCAAGTCCTTGCGCGAGATCCAGAAGCAGGGCGGGGCCGTGGCCTTCCCCAACGATTTCAAGCCGACCGACCACGCCGACGCGCTGCTGCAGTTGCATTCCCGGAAGGATGCGGAGACGCTGGCCGCAGACGGCAAGACGGCGAAGATCGCGGGACGGATGATGCTCAAGCGGGTCATGGGCAAAGCCAGCTTCGCGACCCTGCAGGACCAGAGTGGGCGGATCCAGATCTATGTGACACGCGACCAGGTTGGCGAAGACGTCTACGCGGCTTTCAAGCACTGGGACCTGGGCGACATCGTGGCGGCCGAAGGCACGGTCTTCAAGACCCGGACCGGCGAGCTGTCGGTCCACGCCACCAGCATCCGGCTGCTGACCAAGAGCCTGCGGCCGATGCCCGACAAGTTCCACGGCGTCGCCGACCAGGAAGTGAAGTACCGCCAGCGCTACGTCGACCTGATGACCGACGAAAGCGCGCGCAAGCGCTTTGTCGCACGGAGCAAGGCGATCAGCGGCATCCGCGACTTCATGGTCCAGCACGATTTCCTGGAGGTGGAGACGCCGATGCTGCATCCGATCCCGGGTGGCGCCAATGCCAGGCCCTTCGCGACCCACCATAACGCGCTGGACCAGGAGATGTTCCTTCGGATTGCGCCGGAACTTTATCTGAAGCGGTTGCTGGTCGGCGGCTTCGAGCGGGTGTTCGAGATCAACCGGAACTTTCGAAACGAAGGGATCTCGATCCGCCACAACCCCGAGTTCACCATGATGGAGTTCTATGCCGCGTACTGGAACTACCTGGACCTGATGGACTTCACCGAGGCCCTGGTCCGCGACGCGGCGCAAAAGGCCGCCGGCACGCTGCAACTGACATATGGCGGCAAGCCGGTCGACCTGAGCCAGCCGTTCGAGCGCCTCACCATCCGCGATGCGATCATCAAGCACACCGAAGCGGGGCAGCCGGTGGACGGCGGCGCCGGCCTCACGGTCGACTCGCGCGAGTGGCTGACCAGCGCGCTGCGCAAGCTCGGCCAGACCGAGGAAAAGAAAAAACTGGCCGGCCGCTCGGTCGCCAGCCTGCAGGTGCTGTTCTTCGAGGAAACCGTGGAGGACAAGCTCTGGCAGCCGACTTTCATCATGGAGCACCCGACCGAGATCTCGCCACTGGCGCGCGCCAACGATACGCGCGGCGACGTCACCGAGCGCTTCGAGCTTTACATCACTGGCCGTGAATTCGGCAACGGCTTCTCCGAGCTCAACGATGCGGAAGACCAGGCCGCGCGCTTCTCGGCGCAGGTGGATGCCAAGGAGTCCGGCGACGACGAGGCGATGTTCTTCGACCATGATTTCGTCCGGGCCCTCGAGTACGGCATGCCGCCGGCGGGCGGCTGCGGCATCGGGATCGACCGTCTCATGATGCTGCTGACCGACAGCCCCAGTATTCGCGACGTTATCCTGTTCCCGGCCTTGCGCCGCGAGTCCTGAAGCGGATGCGGGGCGGCAGCCATCCGGCGCTGGGCATCGACTTCGGCACGTCGAACTCGGCCGTGTCGTTCATCGGGCCCGATGGGATGGCGCGGCTGGTTCCCCTGGAAGAGGCTGCCACCGCGCTGCCGACAGCGGTGTTCTTCAATTCGGAGGACCGCAGCACCCATTTCGGGCGCGATGCGATCGCGTTGTACATGGCGGGCGTCGAGGGCCGGCTGATGCGCTCGCTCAAAAGCCTGTTGGGGAGCCGCTTGCTGGAGGATGAAACAGCGATCGGCGATGGCGTCCTGAGCTTTCGCGCAATCATCGCCCGCTTCCTGGGCGAACTGCGGGGCCGCGCGGCCCGTCATCTGGATCACGAACCACGCAGGGTCGTCATCGGCCGTCCAGTGCACTTCGTCGACGATGATCCCGAGCGAGACCGGCATGCGCAGTCGGCGCTGGCGCAAGCCGCGACGACCGCGGGCTTTTCGGAGGTGTCGTTCGAGCTCGAACCGATCGCGGCCGCCCTGGATTACGAACGCCGGATCGCGCGGACCGATCGCAGCGACGACATCCTCGCCACGGCGGGCGTCCACATCGGCGGCACCGACTACGACCAGAAGCTCAACCTGGAACAGGTGATGCCGCTGCTCGGTTTCCGCCATCTCGGCGCGTCGGGCCGGGAAGTGCCCAGCCCGGCGTTCCTGGACTTGTCCAGCTGGCACCTGATCCACTGGATGTACACGCCACGGATGCTGCGCCAGGTGAGGAAGCTGCGCAGCAGCTTTGCCGACACACGGCTGCACGACCGGCTGATGGCGGTGCTGGAAGGACGGCTGGCACACCTGATTGCCAGCGAAGTGGAGAGCGCCAAGATCGACAGCTCGGTCCATGACCGTTCAGCGCTCATCGACCTGGCCCCGGTCGAGCCGGGTCTCGGGGCGATGCTGGACACCAGGGACATGGCGCGCCACCTGGAGCAGTTGCTGGAGCGCGTCGTGCAATGCGCGCTCGGCTGCGTGTCCGTGGCGGGGCTGAAGACCGGCGGGCTGGATGCGATCTACCTGACCGGTGGCTCATCGTCCATGCGACCGTTCCAGGCGTTGCTGCGCCAACGGTTTCCGACCGTTGCGATCGTGGAAGGCGACTTGTTCGGCGGCGTCGCCTCCGGGCTGGCCTATGCGGGCCAGCGCGTATGAACCTGAAGTACATCGCCGGCTACCCACAATCCTTGCTCGACCAGGTGGGAGAACTGCTGGCGCAGGACCGGCTCGGAGAGCTGCTGCTCAAGAAGTATCCGGCGGCGCACGGCGTGCGCACCGACCGGGCGCTCTACGACTATGTGATGGCGCTCAAGAGCGAGTTCCTGCGCAGTTCCGAGCCCCTGAGCAAGGTGGCCTACGACAGCAAGCTGCATGTGATCCGAAACGCCCTGGGCACCCACACCACCGTCTCGCGGATCCAGGGAACCAGGCTCAAGGCCAAGCGCGAAATCCGGTTCGCCACGCTGTTTCGCGAAGCCCCACCGGAATTCCTCAAGATGATCGCCGTCCACGAGCTGGCGCACTTCAAGGAGAAGGAGCACGACAAGGCGTTCTACCAGCTGTGCACGAGGATGGAACCGCACTACCACCAGTACGAGCTTGACTTGCGCCTTTACCTCACCCACATGGAGTCGACCGGCAAGCGGATGTGGGCCTGATGCGCCCCCTCAGGGCAACAGGTCCAGGGCGCGCAGGTAGACCGCCTCGGTCATCAATTCGTCCCAGTGCAATGCCGGCGCTGCGGGCAACAGCGCCAGCCGGCGGTGCTCGCTGGCCTGGTTCGGGCGCCACCGCGCATTGCGCCGGGCCTGGTCCAGTCCACCCAGCAACTGGTCGACCGCCGCGCCGCCGTCCACCGACTGGTTGCACAGCAGGACCATGTCGCATCCCGCATTCAGGGCGATGACGCTGGCATCGGCGTAGTTGACCTCCTTGCCGTCCACCAGCCGCGCGCCCGCCATGCTCAGGTCGTCGCTGAAGATGGCGCCGGTAAAACCCAGCTGCCCGCGCAGGATGTCGTTCAGCCAGCGGCTCGAGAATCCGGCTGGCCGGGGATCGACCTGCGGATAGATGACATGGGCCGGCATGACACTGGTCAGCACTGAATTGAGCCAGCCGTAGGGCGCCGCATCGTCGGCCAGGATCGCCTTCAGGCCGCGATCGTCCACCGGGATGTCGTGGTGCGAGTCGGCCCTGACAAACCCGTGCCCCGGAAAGTGCTTGCCGCAGTTGGCCATGCCCGCCTGCAGCAAGCCATGCATCAGGCTGCGTGCCAGCATGCCCACCACCCGGGGGTCGCGGTGAAATGCGCGGTCGCCAATGACACTCGATTCGCCCCAATTTAGGTCCAGCACCGGGGTGAAACTGAAGTCGACGCCACAGGCCCGCAGCTCCGAGGCCAGCACATAGCCGGCAGCGGCCGCGGCATTGGTCGCAGCCATCGCGCCGCTGCCGGGACCGGCCGTGTCACGCATCCAGAGTTCACCCAAAGCGCGCATCGGCGGCAGGTGGGTGAAACCGCTGGTGCGAAAGCGCTGGACCCGGCCGCCCTCGTGGTCGACGCAGACCAGCAGGTCGGGACGCAGCTCCTTCATCTCGGCGCAAAGCCCGGTGAGCTGCTCGCGGTCCTGCCAGTTGCGGCCGAACAGGATCATGCCGCCGGTGAGCGGATGCGTCAGGCGCCGCCGGTCCGCGTCGGTGAGCGTGAGGCCTTCGATGTCGAGGATGAGGGGAGCGTGATCGTCCATTGCTTATTTCCTTTCCACCACGACGAAGCTCGCCGCGTAATCGGTTTCGTCCGTGACGCTGACGTGGGCCGACAGCCCGCGCGCGTCGAACCATTCTTTCAACACGCCGTGCAGCACGATCACCGGCTGGCCGCTGGCCAGCTTGCCGACCTCGCACAGCCGCCAGGTCATGGGCATGCGCATTCCCAGCCCGACGGCCTTGCTGAAGGCTTCCTTGGCCGAAAATCGCGTCGCCAGGAAGCGCAGGCCGCGGTCCGGCCAGCGCGCGGTGCGCGCCCGCCAGGCAGCGAGTTCACCATCGCTCAGGATCTTCCCGGCGAATCGTTCGCCATGCCGGTCGAGCGCCGCGCGAATGCGCCGCACGTCGCAGATGTCGGTACCGACTCCGTAGATCATCGGACCGGGCGGGCGCTGCGCGCAGCTTCAATGCAGCCAAGATAAGCCCGCACCGCGGCCTCGTAACCCAGTTCAAGCGCATCCGAAACCAGCGCATGGCCGATCGAAACCTCCTGCACCTGCGGCACGCGCAGCAGGAAACCGGTCAGATTCTCGCGGCTGAGGTCGTGGCCGGCGTTGACGCCGAGTCCCGCTGCTTGCGCGGCTTTCGCCGTCTCCGTGAATCCGTTTAGCACAGCGCCCGCGCCGGCGCTCCCGAGGGCCCGCGCATAGGTCTCGGTATACAGCTCGATGCGGTCAGCGCCTGCTTCCTTCGCCGCCGCCATGGCGTGCGGCGCCGGATCCATGAACAGGCTGACGCGCACACCCAGTGACCTGGCCTCGGCGATCAGCGGTTGGAGGCGCGCTGCGTCGGCGGCCAGGTCCCAGCCATGGTCACTGGTGGACTGGCCTTCGTTGTCCGGCACGAACGTGCATTGATGCGGCCGCACCCGGCGCACGAAGTCCATCAGGTTGTGGAACGGGTTGCCCTCGATGTTGTACTCGGCCAGCGGCCAGTCCGCGAGCAGGGCTTTCAGGTCATCGACATCGCCGGCGCGGATGTGGCGAGCGTCGGGACGCGGATGCACCGTGATGCCCTGGGCACCGGCCTGCAGGCACAGCGTCGCAGCCCGGGTGACGCTGGGAATTCCAAGATGGCGGGTATTGCGGACCAACGCCACCTTGTTGAGATTGACGGATAAGGCCGTTGCAACGGGAACGGGCGTGGGGGTCATGCTAGAGGGCCTGCAGGTCTTTCATCATCTGCCGCGTACGCAGCGTGGCGACCCCGCAATGGTAGTGCAGCAAGATCCGCAGCTGCGGCTTGAGCTGGGTCATCACGCTCGCGGCCCGTGGCAGCGCGGCGGCGAACGGAGCGCTGTCGTCGAGAGCATCCTGCAGCAGCATCCAGTGCTGTCCTTCCAGGCTGGCGCGCCCGTCGCCCGCGTCCGACTGAACCAGGCCCCCTTCCGGAACCAGGCTGTAGCGGCCGAGCGGCTCCAGCGCCGCCAGGGTCGGCGTCTGCAACTTGAGGTCCGGCAGCAGGCCGATCTCGCGCAACAGGACCAGCTCGAAGGCGCGCAGCGCAGGCTGCAATGCCTCGCCATGTTCCGATGCGAGCACCTGCACCGCCGACGCGTAGGCGTCGAACAGCCCGGGATGCGGGTCGTCGCGCGCCAGCAGGCGCAGCAGCAGTTCGTTGAGGTAGTAACCGCAGAGCAGGGCATCGCCGGTCGGCATCACCTGACCACCGACCCACTCGGCCCCCTTGAGCGTGCGGATCTCGGCATCGCCACCGAAGCTGACACGCAGCGGCTGCAACGGCAACAACACCGGGCGGAAATTGGAGCTGGGCCGCTTGGCTCCCTTGGCGACCATCGCGACCCGACCATGGCGGCGTGTGAACACCTCCAGGATCAGGCTCGATTCGCTCCAGTCGTAGCGGTGCAGGACGAACGCAGGCTCGTCACTGATGCGCTTTCCAGCCACAGGTCAAATCCCCGACGGGCCGTCCCTAGGGGATTTGGGCTCCCTCGGAGGGCAGAGCCGCGGCACAGCCGCAAACGTGGGGGCTAACATTTCACTCGTAGCCAAAGCTGCGCACCCGAGCTTCGTCGTCGGCCCAGCCGCTGCGCACCTTGACCCAAAGTTCAAGGAACACCTTGGCCGCCATCAGCTTTTCCAGCTCCTGGCGCGCCTCGGTCCCGATCCGCTTGAGCCGCTCGCCCTTCTCACCGATCACCATCGCCTTGTGGCCGTCGCGCTCCACCACGATGGTGGCTGCGATCTTCACCATCCGGCCGTACTTGGGGCTGGGTTCCTCCTCGAACTTGTCGATGATCACGGTGGAGGTGTAAGGCAGCTCGTCACCGGTGAAGCGGAACAGCTTTTCACGGACAGTTTCGCTGGCCAGGAACTTCTCGCTGCGATCGGTGAGTTCATCCTGCGCATACCACCAGGGCTGCTCGGGCAGGTACTTCTCGCAGATCCCGAACAGGCGTTCGACATCCTTTGCGTTCTTGGCCGACATCGGCACGAACTCGGAAAACGCATGCCGCTGCTGCATCTCCTGCAGCCAGGGCGCGATGTCGCCCCGGCGGTGCACCTCGTCGAGCTTGTTGGCGACCAGCAGCGCCGGGATGCCTGGCTTCAGCAAGGCCAGCACCTTCGCGTCCGCCGGGGTGAATTTTCCGGCCTCGACGACGAACAGCACCAGGTCGACATCGCCCACCGCTCCGAGCACCGTCTTGTTGAGCGACTTGTTCAAAGCCGTGTTGTGGCGGGTCTGGAAGCCCGGCGTGTCAACGAAGACGAATTGCGCCGAGCCGACCGTCCGGATCCCGGTGATGCGGTGGCGCGTGGTCTGGGCCTTGCGCGAGGTGATGCTGATCTTCTGCCCGACCAGCGCGTTGAGCAGCGTTGACTTGCCCACGTTCGGCTTGCCGACGATGGCGATCACACCACAGCGCTGTCCGGCCGCGGTCGCGATGCCGCTGTCGGCAACGGGTGGGGTGTCGGCCGGCTGGTCCGGAGCTCCGCTCGCCGCTTCGATCATCTGGTCTTCGCTTTCAGGGTCAACAACATTGCCGCCGCGGCTGCCTGCTCGCCGGCTCGCCGCGAAGCCCCGATACCGCGCTCGACCGCGCCGAACTCGGGCACCTCGCACTCGACGTCGAAGGTCTGCTTGTGGGCGGCGCCGAGCGTGGCTGCAACGCGGTAGATCGGCAGCTTCATCTTGCGACCCTGCAGCCATTCCTGCAACTCGGTTTTCGGATCCCGGGCGGCCGCCGGCATCTGGGGCGTGATTTCCACCGATTCGAACAGCCGATGCACCAGCGCCTCGGCCGCCGGGTACCCCGCGTCAAGATGCACCGCGCCGATCACGGCTTCCAGCGCGTCGGCCAGGATCGAAGGGCGCTTGCTGCCGCCGGAACGGCTTTCCCCTTCGCCCAGCCGCAGCACCGGCGACAGGCCCAGGGTGACTGCCACTTGATGCAGCGTGTCCTGCTTGACCAGGTTGGCGCGCACTCGGGACAAATCGCCCTCGGGCAGCTCGCTCAGCCGCCCGTAAAGGAGCGCGGCGACCGCCAGATTGAGGACCGAATCGCCCAGGAATTCCAGGCGCTCATTGTGGTCGGCGCAAAAGCTGCGATGCGTCAACGCCCGCGCCAGCAATTGCGGGTCGGCAAAACGATGCTGCAGGCGATCCTGCAGTGCTGAAAGATCGCCATTCACGCTGGCCTGGATTTTTACTTGGACCGCCCTACGTATTTGATCAACAGGTAGGCCGGGCCGAACATGTGGATTTCCTTGTTGTAGGCGAACTTCACCACGACCTTGTCGCCCTCCTTGGTGATCTCCAGGTCCTTGCCGGAAATCGAGTTGATGTCGTCGATCTGGGCCGCCTTGTCGAAGATCTTCTTGACGTCTCCCGCCGTACTTCCCTCCGAGGCCTTCTGCACCGCCTTGAGCGCCGACTGGTACTCGAGCACGGTCGGGAGCGCCTGGGCCGCTATCAAGCCGACGCTCGCCAGCACGCCCACAAAAAACAAGACTCCAAGCATCGAAGCGCCACGTTGCCGCGCCTTGGTCTGATCCTTCATGTCCATCCCCTTCCGCCAATTGGTAAAACTCTTTTATTCGAAGGCGCCGATGCGTTTCAGGTTGCTGAAATTCATCCACACCAGGAACGCCCGCCCGACGATGTTGCGGTCCGGTACGAACCCCCAGTAACGTGAATCGAGCGAGTTGTCCCGGTTGTCGCCCATCATGAAGTAGTGCCCCTCCGGCACCCTGCAGGTCACGCCCTCGACACTGTAGCGGCAATTCTGCTTGAAAGGAAAGTCCAGCACGCCCTGCACGAAGGCCGGGCCCGCGTCGTCGTTCAGCAGCCGATGGCGCTTGTCTCCGGTCAGTTCTTCGAACTGCTTGAAATAACGCATCGAGTCTTCTTCGAAGAAATCCGGGACCGCGGTCTTGCTGACCGGACGGCCATTGACGGTCAGTTTCTTGTTCAGATACGCGACTTCGTCGCCCGGCACCCCGACCACGCGCTTGATGTAATCCAGGCTCGGCTTGGGAGGGTAGCGGAACACCATCACGTCGCCCCGGGCCGGTGGCGTCCCCGTGGTCAGCTTGGTGTTTAGGACCGGCAGGCGCAGGCCGTAAGTGAACTTGTTGACCAGGATCAGGTCGCCGACCAGCAGGGTGGGAATCATCGAGCCGGACGGAATCTTGAATGGCTCGAACAGGAACGAACGCAGGATGAAGACCGCCACGATCACCGGAAACAGACCAGCCGTCCAGTCCAGCCACCAGGGCTGCATCAGGAGCGTCTGGCGGGCTGCCGCCTGGTCGCTCTCGACCGGCGCGATGCCCCGGGCCGCCAGTTCGCTGCGTCGTTGCGCGGCCTGCGCTTCCAGCAATGCGACGGCCTGCCGGCGTCGCGGCAGGAACACCAGCCGCTCGGCCAGCCAGTAAATCCCCGTCACGACAGTCGCCAGGAACAGCAGCAGCGCGAAATTGCCTTCGACGATTCCGAAATACCAGGCACCGGCGTAGCCGACGAAGGCGGCAAGGACGGCGCCGGTCAACGCCGGCATCATCGCCCGGCCCCTGCGCCGGTCATTGCGCCAACTGCCATGCCCGAGGTGCGGGCGCGCCCGCGAAACGGCTCTGCTCCGCTCATTCCTCCACCTGCAAAATCGCGAGGAATGCTTCCTGGGGGACCTCGACCGAGCCGATCTGCTTCATTCTTTTCTTGCCTGCTTTCTGTTTTTCCAAGAGCTTGCGCTTGCGGCTGATGTCGCCGCCGTAGCATTTTGCCAGCACGTTCTTGCGCAGCGCCTTGATGGTCTCGCGGGCGATGATGTTGGCGCCGATGGCGGCCTGGATCGCCACGTCGAACATCTGGCGGCTGATGATCTCGCGCATCTTGGCCACCACTGCACGGCCGCGGTACAGCGACTGGCTGCGGTGGACGATGATCGACAGCGCATCGACCTTTTCCCCGTTCAGCAGGATGTCGACCTTCACCACGTCCGACGCCCGGTACTCCTTGAACTCGTAGTCCATCGAGGCGTAGCCCCGGCTGACGGACTTGAGTTTGTCGAAAAAGTCCAGCACGATCTCGCCCAGCGGCATCTCGTAGGTCAGCATGACCTGTTTGCCGTGGTAGGCCATGTTCTGCTGCATGCCGCGCTTCAGGTTGGCCAGTGTCATCACCGGACCGACATATTCCTGCGGCATATAAAGATGCACGGTGACGATCGGTTCGCGGATTTCCTCAAGCTTGCCCTGGTCGGGAATCTTCGATGGGTTTTCCACCATCAGGATTTCGCCGCCGGGCTTGACCACCTGGTAGACCACGCTGGGCGCGGTGGTGATCAGGTCCTGGTCAAATTCGCGCTCCAGCCGCTGCTG
>JAJAZH010000440.1 GCA_026785815.1 Ramlibacter sp.
ACGTTCCGGTGCCAAAAACAGCTTGCCCGCCTGAAGGACTGTGCAGCCAGCAAGAACCCACACCGAAAGCAGGAGTGCCAGGACACGGATCGCACGCATCGATGGAGGTGGCATGTGATGTCCCGCGCCTACCTGGAAAGAATCCAGGCAGTGGCCATCGCGGCGGCTGAACGCCAGATGCTGGTCTGCGTCACTGTCTCTTGCCCGGTCGCTCCATGGCGACCTCGGAGACGTTGAAGCCGAGCTTCTCGTAGAAGGCGGAGACGCCGGGCCGGCCGGCGCGAAGCACCCACGTCATCTCGGGCCGGTCGCCCATTGCCGCGCGTACCAGCGCGGTGCCGACGCCTTGTCCCCGGTGCTCCTGCGCGACAACGACCATGGAGATGTAGCCATTGAAGATGCCGTCGGTGAGGGCGCGCAGGAAGCCGATCACCGTTTCGCCTTCGACCGCAACGAGCGCGATCTGCGAACGCATCACCAGTTCGGCGAAGACATCGGGGTCAGCAACGCGCGTGCCCCAGTCGTTGGCGGCTAGCAGCAGGCGAGCCTGTTCGAGTTCGGAGGGGAGGATGGGGCGGATCTGCATTCGAATTCCTGGTCGGCATCACCACGGATCGTAGCTCCCGACATTCCACAGGTGGCCTTCCAGGTCGCGGCAGCTGAAGCCGCGGCCTCCATAGTCCTCGTCCTTGATCTCGATTTCGATCTTCGCGCCGGCGGCCTTCGCCTGCCGGTACACCAGGTCGGCATCAGCGACGATCAGGTGGGGGCTCTGCGTCTCCATCCCGCCGACCTGGTCGGGTTGCTTCGTCAGGCGGCCGAACTCGGTTTCGACCCTTGGGGACCGAGCCCAGCATGATCGTCCCGTTGCCGAAACTGAGTTGCGCATGCGCGATGGCGCCGTCATCGTGCTCGTTGAACAGGTAGCTGCTGGCATCTTCCTCGGGCGTGCATCATCTCGCCTTCAACGCCGTGTGCCGATCCCGATAGTGCCCGGCCTTCTCCCGATCGCCGATGGCGCGATACAGGTGCTCGAGCTCCTCGAAGACATAGGGGTCCGGATCGCCCGCCGCGTCCCACTCGCGCTCGAGCCGCAACTGGACCTCGATGGCGTCCGTGTAGCGTTGCTGCGCGCGATAGGTCCAGGCGATCATCCAGTGGGCGATGCGGATGGCGCGGACGTTTCCCGCCCGCTCGTGCGCCGCCAGCGACAGCCTGAATTGCCGCAGCGCTTCGTCGTAGTCCCCGGCCAGGTGTTTCGCATAGCCGACGTTGTTGCGTAACACTGGTTCCCAGCGCTTCGCCGCGGGTTGCGAAGATTTCTCCATGGACGCGATGGCCTTCTGGTTCCACTCGAGCTGGAGCGCCGGGTCCGTGTCGACGAGGGGCATCATGTGCAGGGCATCGATGGCGAGACCGTCGAGGCCGGCGTCGCTGGCCGTCTGGAAGGCGCGCATGTAGTGGGCTCTCGCGATCTCCCTGGTCTCCTGGGTAACGTCCGCCGCCGGGTGAACGGGCGAGGCGTAGGTCCGGCCGAGTTCCAGCAAGTAGCGGGTCCGCACCTCGGGCGAAGCATTGGCGATGCGCGGCTCGATGGCGGCCAGGATCCTGCGCGCCTGATCGAATTGCTTGCGAAGCCCGAAGGTCCTGGCGATCTGCGTCTGCAGGATCAGCGAGTCGTCGGCCGATGCGCCGACCAGCGCCTGCTGGAAGCGGGCCTCGCTGACTTCGGGTTTGGCGTAATCCCAGAGTTCGTTGATATCGATCGCCATGCTGTTCCCTGCGATGAGAAGAAGAGTGAATGCGACGGAGAGACTTCGGACATCGGCCATCTTAGTAGGGATCTTGCGGTCCGGCAGGGCCGACGGGACGGCGGCGGGGGGGGCTGGCCCGACGTGAAATGCTGGAGAGATTGCGGCGAACAGCGCTTCATTTCCCTGGGCATGGACGCATGGAGATGTTTATGATCGATGCTTGCCCAGGACTGCCTGATCGACACCATGAGCCAAGCTCCGTCCCCCTCGCCACCACCGACATCGCCCGGCAAGCTTCCGCCGGTCGACCTGACGGAATCGGTCGCGGGCGAGGAAGATCCGGGCGCGTCGCTGGACCTGCCGGCCACCTCCAAACCCCGCACCGGCGATGACCTCTGCCCGCGCTGCCTCGGCAGCGGCAAGGTCGCATCCGGCACCTGCCCCGATTGCCAGGGCAGCGGCAAGCGCGGAGCCGCGAGAGGGTAGGGCGCGAATCGTGTTGCGCGGACTTGTCAGGCGGCGTGGATACCGGGTCAAGCCCGGTATGACAAGCCTTGCCCGGTACAACAACTCTTCAGATCCCCGCGCGCTCGATCGAGTTCTCCAGCGCCTGCCCGCCGCCATAGCCCGCCTGCACCGGCGCATCGCCACCCAGCGTGACGCGGATCGCGCAGTACTTGAACTCCGGGATCTTGGCGAACGGATCCAGCGCCGCGTTGGTCAGCCGGTTGATCGCCGCTTCGTAGTAGCAGAACGGGACGAACACCGCGCCGCGCGGCGAGCTGTCGTCGGCCCGCGCGTAGAGCGAGACTTCGCCCCGGCGTGACTCGAGGGTCACCACGTCGCCGGGCTGGCCGCCCATGGCGGCGAGGTCGAGCGGGTGGATCATCGCCACCGGATCCGGCTCCAGCGCGTCGAGCACCGTCGCCCGCCGCGTCATGCTGCCGGTGTGCCAGTGCTCGAGCTGGCGGCCGGTGATCAGCACCATCGGGTACTCGGCATCGGGGCGCTCGGCGGCGGGGATGATGTCGGCGGGCACGAAGCGGGCACGCCCGTTGTCGCGCGGGAAGAAGTCGGTGAACACCACCGACTCTCCTGGGTCGCCCTCGTTGACGCAGGGGTAGGTGACCGAATGCTCGCGGTCCAGCCGCTCCCAGGTGATGCCGCCGATGCTGGGCATGGTCTTGCGCATCTCGTCGAACACTTCGCTCACGTGGCTGTATTGCCAGTCGAGGTCGAGCCTCTTCGCCAGCTCCTGGATGATCCACAGGTCCTGCCGCGCATCGCCCGGAAGATTGATGGCCTTGCGGCCCATCTGCACCAGGCGGTCGGTGTTGGTGAAGCTGCCGTCCTTCTCGGGGAAGGCGCTCGCCGGCAGGATCACGTCGGCCAGGTAAGCGGTCTCGGTCAGGAAGATGTCCTGCACCACCAGGTGGTCGAGCGCCGCCAGCGCTTCGCGGGCGTGGTTCGCATCCGGATCGGACATCGCCGGGTTTTCGCCCATCACGTACATGCCGCGGATGCCGCCCTGCTTGATCGCGTGCATCACTTCGACCACCGTCAGGCCAGGCGTGGCGTCGAGCGTGCCGGGAGCGATCTGCCAGGCGCGCTCGAAGCTGGCCCGCACCTCTGGCAGCGAGACATGCTGGTAGTCGGGCAACATCATCGGGATCAGGCCGGCGTCCGACGCGCCCTGCACGTTGTTCTGGCCGCGCAGCGGATGCAGGCCGGTGCCGGGGCGGCCGATCTGGCCGGTCATCAAGGACAGCGCGATCAGGCAGCGGGCGTTGTCGGTGCCGTGCACGTGCTGCGACACGCCCATGCCCCACAGGATCATCGAGGCTTTGGACGTCGCGTAAAGCCGTGCCACGTAGCGGATGGTCTCGGCGTCGATGCCGCAGATCGGCGCCATCGCCTCGGGGCTGTAGCCCTGGACGTTCTTGCGCAGTTCTTCGTAACCGGTGGTGCGGTCGGCGATGAAAGCCTCGTCGACCAGACCTTCGTTCACGATCACATTCATCATCGCGTTCAGCAGGGCGACGTCGGTGTCGGCCTTGAACTGCAGCGATCGGTGCGCCATCCGCGCCAGTTCGGATCTGCGCGGGTCCAGCAGGATCAGCTTGGTGCCGTTGCGGATCGCGTTCTTCAGCCAGGTGGCAGCGACGGGGTGGTTCACGGTCGGATTGGCGCCGATCAGGAACACCACTTCGGCCTTGGTCACGTCCATCACCGGGTTCGACACCGCGCCGGAGCCGATTCCTTCCAGCAGGGCGACGACCGACGAGGCGTGGCACAAGCGGGTGCAGTGGTCGACGTTGTTGCTGCCGAAGCCGGTGCGCACCAGCTTCTGGAACAGGTAGGCCTCTTCGTTGCTGCCCTTGGCCGAGCCGAAGCCGGCCAGCGACTTCTTGCCGTACTGCTCGCGAATGTCGCGCAGCTTGCCGCCGGCGAACTCCAGCGCTTCTTCCCAGCTGGCCTCGCGGAACACATCCATCACGCGGTCCGGGTCCATCTTGAAGTCGCCGCTCTTGGGCACGCCGGCGCGCCGGATCAGCGGCACCGTCAGGCGCTGCGGATGGTGCGCGTAGTCGAAGCCGTAGCGGCCCTTGACGCAGAGGCGGCCGTGGTTGGCCGGCCCGTCGCGGCCTTCGACGAACAGGATCTTGTCGTCCTTGACGTTGTAGGTCAGCTGGCAGCCGACGCCGCAATAGGGGCAGACCGACGCCACTTGCTTGTCGGGCACGGTGAGGGCTGCTTCGCGCGCCGGCATCAGCGCGCCGGTCGGGCAGGCCTGCACGCACTCGCCGCAGGCGACGCAGGTCGAGGCGCCCATCGGGTCGTCCATGTCGAACACGATCTTGGCGCCGTCGCCACGGAAGGCGAGGCCGATCACGTCGTTCATCTGCTCGTCGCGGCAGGCGCGCACGCAGCGGGTGCACTGGATGCAGGCGTCGAGGTTCACCGCGATGGCGGGATGCGACAGGTCTTGCGCGACGTGGTCGCGCGGCCGGAAGCGCGGCTTGCCGACGCCGATCCGGGCGGCCCATTGATCCACCTCGTTGTGGCGGGTGTAATCCTTCTCGGGCATGTCCGAGAGCAGCAGTTCCAGCACCAGCTTCTGCGACGCGACAGCGCGCGGACTGTCGGTCACGACTGTCATGCCAGCGGCAGGGTAGCGGCAGCAAGACGGGGCCAGCACGCGCTCGCCATTGATCTCTACCATGCAGGAGCGGCAGTTGCCGACCGCCTCCATGCCTTCCATGTAGCACAGGCGCGGAATGTCCACGCCCTCGCGTTCGGCGATCTGCAGCAGGGATTCGGTGACGCGGCCGCTGACCTCGCGGCCGTTCAGGCTGAAGCTCACGGTCGGCGCGTCGAGCTGCGCCAGTTCTTGTCGGGTAATCGCGTTCATGTTGGTTGGGGGCTCACAATTCTTGAGGGAAATACTTGATCACGCAGTCGACCGGATTCGGCGCCGCCTGGCCAAGGCCGCAGATGGAGGCGTCCCGCATCACCAGCGACAGGTCGGCCAGCAGCGGCAGGTCCCACTTGGGTTGCTCGATCAAGGCGGACGCCTTGGCGGTGCCGACGCGGCAGGGTGTGCACTGGCCGCAGGATTCGTGCTGGAAGAAGCGCATCATGTTGCGCGCCGCGTCGACCGCCGTGTCGCGGTCCGACAGCACGATCACGGCGGCCGAGCCGATGAAGCAGCCGTAGGGCTGCAGCGTGTCGAAGTCCAGCGGAATCTGGTTCATCGACGCCGGCAGGATGCCGCCCGACGCCCCGCCCGGCAGGTAGCCGTAGAAGGTCTGGCCCTCGAGCATGCCGCCGCAATGGTCGTCGATCAGCTGCTGGATCGTGATGCCGGCAGGCGCCAGCTTCATGCCCGGATTCTTCACCCGGCCGGAGACCGAGAACGAACGCAGGCCCTTGCGGCCGTTCACGCCATGCGAGCTGAACCACTCGCCGCCCTGCTCCAGGATCTGACGCACCCAGTACAGGGTCTCGAAGTTGTGTTCCAGGGTCGGGCGGCCGAACAGGCCGACCTGCGCCACATACGGCGGGCGCAGCCGCGGCATGCCGCGCTTGCCTTCGATCGATTCGATCATCGCGGACTCTTCGCCGCAGATGTAGGCGCCGGCGCCGCGCCGCAACTCGATCTCCGGCATACCGGAACGGGCCAGCGCCGGCTCGGCCCGCAACTTGGCCAGTTCGGCTTCCAGCAGGGTGCGGCAGCCGTGGTATTCGTCGCGCAGGTAGATGTAGATCTTCTCGATGCCGACGGCCCACGACGCGATCAGCATGCCTTCGAGGAAGCGGTGCGGATCCCGTTCGAGATAGACGCGGTCCTTGAAGGTGCCGGGCTCGCCTTCGTCGATGTTGATCGCCATCAGCCTGGGCGCGGGTTCGGCGCGCACGATGCGCCACTTGCGCCCGGCCGGAAAGCCGGCGCCGCCCAGGCCGCGCAGGCCGGAGTTTTCCAGTTCGCTGATCACGGCTTCGACGTCGCGGGCGCCGGCCAGGCACTGCGCCAGCAGCTCGTAGCCGCCATGGGCGCGGTATTCGGCCAGGTCGATGTAGTCCCCGGGAACATGCTGCACCGCACGGGCCGTCACGGCCCGAGACACCGTTTCGACCGTGGCCCTGGGCACCGGATTCTGGCCGACCACAGCGGCCGGAGCCTGCTCGCAGCGGCCGATGCACGGGGCGGGGATCACCCGGACATCGCGTCCGAGCAGCGCCGGCAGGCGCGCCAGCAAGTCCCTGGCGCCCGCCATCTCGCACGACAGGCCGTCGCACACGCGCACCGTCAGCGACGCCGGGGCCGTCTCGCCTTCCTTCACCACGTCGAAGTGGTGGTAGAAGCTCGCAACTTCATAGACCTCGGCCTGCGCCAGGCGCAGCTCCTGCGCCAGGGCCGCGAGGTGCGATGCAGGCAGGTGGCCCAGGTGGTCCTGAATCTTGTGCAGGTGCTCGATCAGCAGGTCGGGCCGGCGGGGTGCCGTGCCCAGCAAGCGCTGCACCTCGGCCAGCGCGGCCGGGTCGACGCGGCGGCCTCTCGGGGCCTGGCGCTTGCGTTCACGCGAAGCGTCGACGACTGCGATCGGGATGATGGGATGGTTCATGCTTGTCTCTGTTGTTCTGGGAGTTAGATGACCCGCTCGGCCTGCAGCTGCCCGATCTGTTCGGCGCTGTAGCCGAGCTGGTTCAGAACTTCCTCGGTG
>JAJAZH010000441.1 GCA_026785815.1 Ramlibacter sp.
ACCTACGCGCTGCCCCCGGTGTCGGCGCTGATCATGCTGGCCGGCATCTATTACGGCGCCCAGTACGGCGGCTCGACGACCGCGATCCTGGTCAACCTGCCGGGAGAGTCGTCCTCGGTGGTGACCTGTATCGACGGCTACCAGATGGCAAGGCAGGGCCGCGCGGGCCCGGCGCTGGCTGCGGCCGGAATCGGATCGTTCTTTGCCGGTTCGGTCGGCACCCTGATCCTGGCCGCTTTCGCCCCGCCCTTGACCGAGCTGGCGTTCAAGTTCGGCCCGGCCGAATATTTTTCGCTGATGATCCTGGGCCTGATCGGCGCCGTGGTGCTGGCTTCCGGCTCGCTGCTCAAGGCGATCGGGATGATCGTGCTGGGTCTGCTGCTGGGCCTGATCGGCACCGACGTCAATTCCGGCGTCGCGCGCTACAGCTTCGACATCCCGGAGCTCACCGACGGCATCGGCTTCGTGGTGATCGCCATGGGCGTGTTCGGCTACGGCGAGATCATCAGCAACCTGTCGCGGCCGCATGACGAGCGCGAGGTGTTCACGGCGCGGGTGACCGGGCTGTTCCCGACCAAGGACGACTTCAAGAAAATGGTGCCCGGCATGCTGCGGGGGACGGCGCTGGGCTCGGCGCTGGGCATCCTGCCCGGCGGCGGCGCACTGCTGGCGGCTTTTGCGGCCTATGCGCTGGAAAAGAAGATCGGCACCAAGCCCGGCGAAATCCCGTTCGGCAAGGGCAACATCCGTGGAGTCGCCGCCCCCGAATCGGCCAACAACGCCGGCGCCCAGACCTCCTTCATTCCGCTGCTGACGCTTGGCATCCCGCCGAACGCCGTGATGGCGTTGATGGTCGGCGCCATGACCATCCATAACATCCAGCCCGGTCCGCAGGTGATGACCAGCAACCCGCAGCTGTTCTGGGGCCTGATCGCCTCGATGTGGATCGGCAACTTGATGCTGGTGATCCTGAACCTGCCGCTGATCGGCATCTGGATCAAGCTGCTCACCGTGCCCTACCGCTTCCTGTTCCCCGCCATCGTGCTGTTCTGCGCGGTGGGCGTCTACTCCACCAACAACAACACCTTCGACGTCTGGATGGTGGGCATCTTCGGCATGATCGGCTATGCCTTCGTCAAACTCGGATGCGAGCCCGCGCCGCTGTTGCTGGGCTTTATCCTGGGGCCGATGATGGAAGAGAACCTGCGACGGGCGTTGCTGCTGTCGCGGGGCGACTGGAGCGTGTTCGTCACCCGCGGCCTGTCGGCCAGCTTGCTCGCCGCCGCCGCGCTGCTGCTGATCATCGTGCTGCTGCCGGCAGTGAAGAACAAGCGCAAGGAAGCGTTCGTCGAGGAGTGAGTTCCGGGCCTCGTCAAAACGGCGCCCTCGGGCGCCGTTCTTGCTTATGGCAGCGCTGCGCCACAATCGCGCCAGCGGACCGAATGCACACCAACAGCAACCTGCCGCCGGCGCATCCGCAGCGCACGGCCTTGCACAACGAGACCCACGCCCGCCCGCCCCAGGAACTGGGCGCGCCGCTGGCGATCTCGCACGTCGTGATGGCTTGCGACGCCGACCAGCGGCGGGCCAGCCGCGACCACCTGGCGGCGCTGCTGCGCGACCACCACCTGCCGGGGCCGGACGCCGAATCCACCCACCTGCGGACGGAGTTGGCGGGCTTGGGCCTGCGCTGGGAAATGCACACCGAATTCGTCACATGGACTTTCCTGCGGGCGTTCGACGCCAGCGGCTTCGGCGATCGCAAGCCCGAGGCTGCGATCGAATCCGTGCCGCAGGACTGGCTCGCGCGCCTGCCGGGCCAGGTGCTGGCCGGCGTGCACCTGTGGGTGTTGCCCACGCGCGAGCTCGCCATGTCCGCGCTGGTGCGGCATGTGCTCAACGAGGAGACGCTGGTCGCTTCGGCCGTGGTGCAGGGACAGGGCAAGGTCTACACCGACTTCGCGATGCATGCCGACGGTTTTTCGCGCATGGTGCTGCTGGCCGGCCAGGTGGGCGCGCGGCGGCTGGGCCGGCTGGTGCAGCAACTGCTGGAGATCGACACCTACCGGATGGCGGCGCTGCTGGGACTACCGGCGGCGCGCGAGGCGACGTCGGTGCTGGGCTACGCCGAACGCGAACTGGCCGAACTGGCCGAGTCGATCCGGCTGGCGGCGCGCGACCAGGAGCGGGTGTTGCTGGACCGGCTGACCCGGCTGGCCGGCAAGGTGGAGAGCGAATACGCCGCCACCCATTCGCGCTTCTCCGCCAGCGCCGCCTACTTCGAACTGATCGACCGCCGCATCGCCGACATCGGCGAGACCCGGCTCGACGGCCTGCAGACCATCGGCGAGTTCATGGAGCGGCGGCTGTCGCCGGCGCGCAGCACCTGCGCCTGGGCCACGCGGCGCCAGGATGCGCTGTCGCAACGCGTCTCGCGCATGAGCAGCTTGCTGCGCACTCGGGTGGAGATCGAGCAGCAGCAAAGCAGCCAGGCGGTGCTCAACGCGATGAACCGGCGCCAGGGCCTGCAGCTGAAACTGCAGTCGACGGTGGAGGGGCTGTCGGTCGCGGCCATCACCTATTACATCGTCGGCCTGGTGAGTTACCTGGCGAAGGCCGCGCAGGGCGTCGGCTGGCCCTGGAGTCCGGAAAGCACGGCCGCCTGCGCCATTCCCGTGGTGGCGCTGGCCGTCTGGGCCTCGCTGCGCCGGCTGCACAACAAGGTGTTCAGCGACTAGGCGCGGATGCCCGGCGGCCCGCTGCTGCCGCGGAACACCAGCTCGAAGCCCAGGGTCTGGCAGGCGGTGAAGGGCTTGCCTTCGAGCCGTGCGATCAATTGCTCGGCGGCGGCCCGGCCGATTTGCACGATCGGTGTGCCGACACTGGTCAGGCCCGGAGTCTGGGTGGCGCCCAGGTCGGTATTGTCGACGCCGGTGATGGAGATCTCGCCCGGAATGCTCACGCCGGCCTCGCGGCAGGCCAGCATCGCGCCGACCGCCAGCACGTCGTTGGTGGCCATCACCGCGGTCGGGCGCTGGGGCAGCGCCAGCATCCGTTGCATCGCCTGCTGCGCCGAGGCCAGCGTGATCCGTGCCGGCTGCACGCAAGCCGGGTCTAGTTCCAGCCCCGCTTCGGCCAGCGCGGCGCGAATGCCGGCGCCGCGTTCGCGGGCGCGGTCGTTGCCTTCCACCGACGCCGTGATCAGGCCGAAGCGCCGGTGCCCCTGGACGATCAGGTGGCGCGCCATGTCGTATGTCGCGGCGCGGTTGTCGAAGCCCACGCTGGGATGGCGGCCGGCCGGGTCCACGCCCCAGGTGAGCACATAGGGCCGGCCGTAGTCCTCCAGCAGCGAGAACAGGCGCGGATCGTGGTCCACGCCGACGAAGACGAAGGCATCGACGCCGTGTTCGATCAGCTGGCGCGCAACCTGCAGCTCGGTGTCCAGCTGGTAGTGGTGTTCGGCAAGCACCACGGCGTAGCCGTTTTCGCTGAGCCGCTGCTGCAGGGCGCTGGTGGTGCGGGCGTACAGCGCGTAGTCGAACGAGGGCACGATGGCGCCGACCATCTTGCTGCGCTGGCTGCGCAGCGACCGGGCCGCACCATGGGGCACATAGCGCAGCTTGTCCATGGCGTCACGCACCCGTTCCAGGGTTTCCGGATCGACTTGGCCGGGCGTGTTGAGCGCGCGCGACACGGTGGCGGTGGAGACGCCGGCCAGCTGGGCGACGTCCCTGGCGGCCACACGGCTGCGCGATTCGGTGGGCGGGGCGATTTCCATGGCTGGCAGAAGCTTATGGGCATTTGCAAACGATTTCATTGCATTTGGGCCAGGTGCGGGAAATCCCTAGCATCGTCCCTGTAGTGATTGCCGGAATCTCCCGGCAGAATTCATGTAATCGAATACATCAAAGCACCCATGCAGTCCAACTTGCTTCAGTCCCGGGGCCGCCGCAGTCTTGTCGTCGCGCTTGCGGCGAGCGCCGGCATCGGCCGGATGGCGTTCGGCCAGGCCCGGTTTCCGGCCCGGACGTTCCGAATCGTCGTGCCGTGGGCGCCGGGCGGCCTGGTGGACACCGGTGGCCGGATCGTCGGCGACGCGCTGTTCCGCGCCTTCGAGCAGGCGGCGCCGATCGAGAACATCCCCGGCGCGGCAGGCACGCTGGGCGCGGACCAGGTGGCGAAGGCCCCGGCCGCCGGCCACACCCTGCTGATGGGATCCAGTTACCTGGCGGTCGACGTCGGTGCCGGCCGCAAGATGCCATTCGACCCGCTGACGGACCTGGCGCCGGTGGCGCTGGTGGCGGACACGCATTCGGTGGTGATCGTGCCGCCGGGCTCGGCGATTCAATCGCTTGCGCAGCTGGTGGCCGAAGCCAAAGCCAGGCCGGGCGCGTTGTCCTATGGCACTCCCGGCATCGGCAGCCCGGCCCACCTGTTCGTCGAGCTGTTTTCGCAGGTGGCGGGCATCCAGATGCTGCACGTTCCGTATGGCCGCACCCAGGCCATCAACGACCTGCTGGGCGGCCGCCTGTCGGTCATGTTCAGCACCGTGCCCTCGGCATTGGCGCATGTGCGCAATAAGCAGGTGCGGCCGCTGGCCGTCACTTCGTCCCGGCGCCTTGCGGCGTTGCCCGAGGTGCCGACCGTCGCCGAGGCGGGGGTCGCGGGCTACGAGGCCAGCCAGTGGCTGGGCGTGTTCGCGCCGGCGGCGACGCCGCGCGATGTCGTGCAGCGGCTCAACACCGAACTGACCAGGGCGGTGAATTCGCCTGCCGTCGCCCAGACGCTCCTGGCGCGCGGCATGGAGCCGCGCACCGCAACACCCGAGCAGTTCTCCCGCATCCTCGCGGCGGAGGTCCAGAAGTGGGGCCAGGTGATCCGCACCGCAAAGATCAAGTTCGAATGAGCAAGCCCGCGCGCCGACCCAACATCGTGCTGCTGATGGCGGACCAGCTGGCGGCGCCGGCCCTGTCCTTCTACGGCCATCCCGGCGTACAGACCCCGGCGCTGGACCAGCTCGCCAGGCAGGGCGTCGTGTACGAGAACGCCTATTGCAATTTCCCGATCTGCGCGCCGTCGCGCTATTCGATGCTCACCGGCCGGCTGCCGCATGCGATCGGTGCCTTCGACAACGCCTGCGAGCTGCCGTCCGAGCTGCCGACCATGGCGCACTACCTGGCGGCGACGGGCTACCGCACGATCCTGGCCGGCAAGATGCACTTCGTCGGCGCCGACCAGCTGCACGGCTTCGGCGAGCGCCTCACCACCGACATCTATCCTTCGGAATTCCTATGGGTGCCGGACTGGTCCAGGGGGCCCGGCTTCAAGCCGACCGGCGTCGGCATGGGCCATGTGGTCGACGCCGGCCCCTGCGTGCGCAACATGCAGATCGACTACGACGAGGAGGTCGAGCACGTCGCGGTGCAGAAGATCTACGACCTGGCGCGCGAAGGGTCTGCCGATCCGTTCTTCCTCACCGTGTCGTTCACCCATCCGCATCCACCCTTCGTCGCGCCGCAGGAGCACTGGGACCGCTACCGACACGAGGACATCGACCTGCCGTCGGTGTCCGAGATCCCGTACGAGCAGCTCGATCCGCACAGCCAGTGGCTGTACCTGGCCCATGGCCAGGATCGCCACAGCATCACCCCCGGGCACGTGCGCAACGCGCGGCACGCCTACTACGCGATGGCCAGCTACGTCGACGAGAAAATCGGCACGGTGCTGCAAGCATTGGACAGGAGCGGCCTGGCCGACGACAGCGTGATCGTGTTCTGCGGCGACCACGGCGAGATGATGGGCGAGCGCGGCATGTGGTTCAAGCAGACCTTCTACGAATGGTCGGCGCGCGTTCCTCTCGTGGTGAGCTGGCCGGGCCGCGTGGCCCCCGGCCGGCGCAGCGCACCGTGTTCGCTCGTGGACCTGCTGCCCACCTTCATGGACGTGGCCGCGGACACTGCGACCGGTGGCGTGCGCGTCGGTCCGCTGGATGCGCTGGATGGCCACAGCCTGGTTCCATCGCTGGTCGGCGGCATTGACGAGCAGCGCGGCGACGTCGTCTCCGAATATTCCTCCGAGGGCGTGCAGGCGCCGTCGCGCATGGTGCGCAGGGGCGATCTCAAGTACGTCTACACGCTCGGCCTGCCGCCGATGCTGTTTAACCTCGCGAGCGATCCGAGGGAGCTGGACGACCTGGCGGGCCGACCCGAATGGGCCGACGTCCAGGCGCAGCTGCATGCGCGGCTGCTCTCCGACTGGGATCCGGTGCAGACCGACGTGCGCATTCGCGCCAGCCAGCGCCGCCGCCTGTTCCTGCGCCAGCTCGCACTGCGCGATGACAGCTTTCCGCAGTGGAGCTACGAGGCGCGCCAGGGCGACCGCCACCGCTTCGTGCGGCCCGCGTCCGCCACCGGCGCCGTCGGCCCCAAGCCTCGCATGCGCTTTCCGTTCGTGCAGCCGACCCCGCCCGATTTGCCGGGCCGCAACTTCGACCAACCGACGCAGGGCGACGCGCACGTCCTGCCGATCCCGCCCCGCGCGCGATGACAGGAGACAAGTCAATGAACCACAGCCACAAGCAGATCCCGTCCCAGCCCGGACGCCGCCGCGCGCTCAAGCAGGCGGCATCGGCCGGCCTGCTGGCGGCTGCGGCGCCGCATCTGCTGGCGCAGGCCGACGAGCTCGCGCCGTACCGCGCGGCAAAGATCAACTGGAAGCAGGTCGAGGGCGAAACCATCACGGTGGCCGTCATTCCGGCGAGTTACTTCGACAACCTGGGCAGCCTGGTGCCGCAGTTCGAGGCGCTGACCGGCATCAAGGTGCGGATCGAAAAGGTGCCGCCCGGCCAGATCCGGCAGAAGGCGGTGCTGGACCTGTCGTCAAAGACCGGCACCTATGCGACGCATGCTGCCGACCCGATGTATTACCCGCTGTACGCGGCCAACAAGTGGGTCGAGCCGCTGGACAAGTACCTCAACGACGCCTCGCTGACCGACAAGTCCTGGTACCAGTACGAGGACATCCTGAAGGCCTGGCGCGACGCCGATTCGGTCGACGGCAAGCCCTATGGCATTCCGTACGACGGCGAGGTGACGGTGCAGGTGTATCGCAAGGACCTGTACGACGCCAAGGGCCTCAAGCCCGCCGAAACCTACGACGAGCTGCTGTCCAACGCCAAGGCGCTGAACGACCCGGCCAACCGCGTCTACGGCCTGGCGCTGCGCGGCTTCTCCGGCGCCGGCCAGAACATGTACATCTACCCGTCGCTGTTCCGCGGCTTCGGCGGCACCTGGTTCCACGGCAAGGACGTGGTGGTGAATTCGCCCGAAGCCGTGAAGGCGCTGCAGTGGTACGTCGATGCGCTGACGGCCTACGCGCCGCCCGCGGTGCGCAACTGGAACTGGCCCGACATCGCCGACGCCTTCTCGCAGGGCACGGTGGCCACCTACCTGGACGCCCATTCGTCGGCGGCGGTGCTGAACAACCCGGAGAAGTCCAAGGTGATCGGCAAGGTCGCCTACGCCCGCTGGCCCAAGGGGCCGAACGGCAAGCGCGTGACCTCGATCTGGAACTGGGGCTTCCCGATCAACGCCGCGCTCACGGACAAGCAGAAGAAGGCCACCTGGCTGTTCATCGAATGGGCGACCTCGGCGGAAACCCAGGCCCGCACCTCATGGAAGTTCGCCGGCCCGGCCAAGCGCTCGGGCGTGAACCGCACGTCGTCGTGGAAGTCGCCGGACTTCGCCGCGGCGATGAAGGGCTCGGGCGCCAACTTCATCGCCGCGGCGCTGGAATCGCTGGAGCAGGACACCGACGTCGAATGGCGCCCTCGCGTGCCGCAGTGGCCCGCCATCGGCGAAACCATGGCGACCGCGATCCAGTCGGCGCTGGTCGGCCAGAAGAAGCCGAAGGAAGCACTGGACGAGGCGCAGGCGCGGATCCAGCAGATCCTCAAGAGCTGAGCGTCGATGCAGGCAGCAGGAGCGGCCCGGCGTCTCCCGGTGCACAGCCTCGCGCGGCAGGAACGCAGGTTCGCGCTGGCGCTGTTCGCGCCGGCCTTCCTGGTGCTGCTGCTGACCACCACCGCGCCGCTGGTCTACCTGGCGTGGACCAGCCTGCACCGCATCGACCTGGGCATGCCCTGGCTGTCCGGCTTCGCCGGCCTGGGCAATTACGTGAAGATGGGAGAGGACCCGCGGTTCTGGAATTCACTCTGGCTGACCGGCGTGTACACCGGCTCCACGGTGGCGCTGCAAGTGCTGCTCGGCCTGTCGCTGGCGCTGCTGGTGCTGCAGATTCCCAAGGGGCAGGGTGTGCTGCGCGTCGCGGCCATCCTGCCGATCGTGCTGGCGCCGGTGGTGGTCGGCCTTTTCTGGCGCACCCTGGTGCTGTCCCCGGAGTTCGGCCTGGTCGACCTGGTGACGCGCTCGCTCGGCCTGGGCAGCCACAACTGGCTGGGCGACCCGCAACTGGCGCTGGTGTCGGTGATCGCGATCCATACCTGGCAGTGGACGCCGTTCGCCTTCCTGGTGATGCTGGCCACGCTCGCGACATTGCCGGCGGACGTCTATGAAGCGGCTCGGCTGGACCGCGCCAGCGCCTGGCAGCGCTTCATCCATATCACGCTGCCGCTGGTGCGGCCGGCGATCATGATGGTGGTGATCATGCGGACGATGACGGCGCTCTCGGCCTTCGCCGCGATCTTCGCAGCCACCGGCGGTGGTCCCGGTTCCGCGACCGAGATCCTGAACCTGTACGCGTACCGGACCTCGTTCACGGAGCTGAACCTGGGCTACGGCGCCTCGCTCGCGATGGTGCTGCTGGGCATCACGCTGGCGATTTCGTACTTCATGTTCCGGCTGCGGAGGGCGCGATGAAGCCCAATGCATTTCGCAGCCTGCTGCTGTGGGC
>JAJAZH010000442.1 GCA_026785815.1 Ramlibacter sp.
CCGTTGCCGCGGTCACCGGCGTCTGCATTGACCGTGACGTCGGCGCCGCCGAACGTTCGCGATGCGTTGCGAACTTCGGCGTTGGCGCCCTGGTAGTCGCCGCCGCTGCGGATCTGCCCGCCGCCAGCGGCGCCTGAGGTATCCAGCCGGGCCGGGCCAAACAGTGCGACCCGGTGGCCCAGGACATCGATCGAGCCGCCAACACCTTGGGCCGAGCTGGCGTCGAGCCGGCCGTCGACCAGCGCATCGCCGTCGGCCCGCAAGACCAGCCGGCCGCCCTGCAGGCTGGCCGACTGCGCCTGCGCCAGGCCGCTGTGGCGCAGCTGGCCGGCGAACATGCCGACCGAATCGCCTTGGAGCGTCCCGAGATTGAGCGCCTGGTCCGATGGCGCGGCGAGTTCAAGATGAATGCCTTCGAGGCCGCGCCCCGTCACCGCGACCTTGCGTCCGGCCGCCAGGATGGTGTCGCCGCCGATGGCCTGTACCACGCCCGTGCCGTCGACTTCGATGTTGTGGCCGATCAGGACCACGTCACCGCCACGTGCGACCACCTTGCCACCAACCCGAAGGGCCGTGCCGTCGCTGCCAGTGCCGCCGAATGTCAGTCTTCCGGCGAGCGCGTCGGCATCGCTCATTCGCAAGGTCGATGCAGTGAAGCCCGCGGTGTCGACCACGGCCCCGGTTCCGACCGTGATGCCGGCGGGATTGACCAGGACCAGCCGTCCGTTGGAACCCAGCGTGCCGAAGATCGCACTGGGATCAGATCCCATGACCCGGTTGATCGAGGTGCTGGCGCTGCCGGGCTGCGCAAACCAGGTGCTGGTGCCAGCCGGGATGCCGAAGCTTTGCCAGTTGATGGCCGAATGCCGGGTGCCGGCGCCGTTCTGCGTGGTGACCGTGGTTTGGGCGCCCTTCTGCGTCACCGTGGCACTGCCGTGAATCGCCTGCGCCCCGCTGGGCTGGGCTCGAGCAGACGACACAGCGGCGAAGCATGCGGCAATTGCGAAAGCGATGGCCAGCGGCTGGTGCCCCGCGACCGCAGGCGTGGCGGCGACCCGCTGGCGGGTCGAGGATCGCAGAGTGTCGGGCATGTGGTTCATGGCGTTTCACCTTCGGAACGGCTCATGACGGCCTGCACCAGCGGTGACAACGTCATGTCAAATTGGATTCTTGCGTACTTTTTACTGCGCGTCACCATCAGTTACCCCGTCCCGGGGCTGAACTAACTACTTTGCCTTCCCTCTTTTTGATAGGCTTGTGCTAGCAATTTGCCGTATTGAGCGAAATATCACGACCTTGTTGCAGATGCGTCTCTGCTCAAAATTCTGTCCCGACACCGCCCAGACCTTCACTTTTCATGGCTCTTTTCGTCAGTCTGGCCGCCTATTGCGATCCCCTGCTGCACTTCACCATCGGTCGGGCACTGGCCACGGCCAGTGATCCGGCCGGTCTCCATTTCGGCGTGGTCGACCAGAGCCCGGACAGCGCCCGCCCGCTCCATCCGCAAGAGGTGGCGCCGGCGCGTCTGAGCTACCTCCGGATCGACCCGGTGTATGCAAGGGGGCCGTGCTGGGCCCGGGCCGTCGCAATGACGTTGTACGACGGCGAGGACTGGTACTTCCAGATCGATTCGCACATGGATTTCGACCCCGGCTGGGACCAGCAGCTGATCGCTCAGGCGATGGCTTTGCTGCCAGGGCGAGCTGGCGTGGTGCTGTCTTCGTATCCCAATCCCTTTGTGTTCGAAGGCGAGCAGATCAGCCGCCGGGTGTGCACGGACCGGGTGCTGGCCCATGTCGTCAAGCCCGGCGCCGTCTTCGACCCGGAGCATCCGGTGCTGCCGTTCGAAGCGCATCCGGTCGAGAAAGACCACCCGGTCCCCGGCTTTCATCTCGGCGCGGGCTGCCTGTTTGCGCCCGGCCGGCTGGTGGACGAACTGCCTTATGACCCCGGCTTCTATTTCCACGGCGAAGAGCAGGCGCTGGCCCTGCGGCTGTTCACCCACGGCTGGGACATCTTTCACATGCCCCGGTTGCCGGTCTACCACCTGTACAACAACGCCGACTCGGGCGCGGCCCGGCGGCCGCTGCACTGGGACCCGGAGCAAGACACGCGTCGCAGCCAGACCTGGTGGAGCCTGGAGCAGCGCTCACGCCAACGGCTGGCGGCGCTGGCCGCGGGGCAGTTGCGCGGAAGTTTCGGACTCGGCCGCCAGCGCACCGTGGCCGACTACGCGGGCTTCTGCGGCATCGACTACTTGCGCCGAGAGTTGTCGCCGCAGGCCTATCTGCCGCTAGCTGCCTGACACCGGCGGCTGCTCGAGCACCTCGAGCGCAAGGCACAGGTCGGCCCAGGCCTTGCCCTTGTCGGCCAGGTTGCGCAACAGGTAGGCCGGGTGATAGGTCACCACCAGGGGCACCCCGTTGTACCGGTGAACCTGCCCGCGCAGCTTGCCGATCGGTTCGGTCGACTGCAGCATGGCCTGCACCGCGAATCGGCCCATGGCCAGGATGATGCGGGGCTGCAGCAGCTCGACCTGGCGCCGCAGGAAGGGCTCGCATTGCGCAAGTTCCTGCGGTTCCGGGTTGCGGTTGCCCGGCGGCCGGCACTTGAGCACGTTCGCGATGTACACCTTCTGCCGGCGGTTGAGTCCCAGCGCCCGCAGCATGTTGTCCAGCAGCAGCCCGTCCTGCCCGAGGAAAGGCTGGCCCTGCAGGTCGTCGATTTCGCCCGGTGCCTCGCCCACGATCAGCCAGTCGGCTTGCCGGTCACCGACGCCGAACACGGTGTTGCGGCGGCCATTGCACAGGGCGCAGGCGCGGCATTCGGCCACGGTTTTGGCCAGCGCGTCCCACTCCATCAATTCAATGCCGGTTGCGGCGCGTGCCTGCACCTGCGACTGCGGGGCTTCAGCCACGAAGTTGACGGTTGCCGGTGCAGGTTCGGCCAGTTGCGCCACGGGTTTTTGCACCGTGGGCGCGGCAAGCGCGCGCTGTGGCGCCTGGAGATACCGCACCTTCATCTCGCGCAGCATCGCCTGCTGCCGCTGGTCCAGAATCAGGCTCATCGCACCGGGCTCACAGCTTCAGGCTCATCACGACGGCGTCTTCGCGCCGGCCGCCCGCGTCCGGGTAGTAGCCCTTGCGTTCGCCCACACGCCGGTAACCATGGCTTTCGTAGATCTGCTGGGCCCGGCCGTTGCTGACACGGACCTCGAGCCACAGCCACTGGGCGCCCTGGCTGCGCGACCAGAGCGCCAGCGCGTCGAGCATCACCCGGGCCCAGCCCTGGCCCTGGAAACCGGGCGCCACCGTCAGATTGAGCAGATGCACCTCGTCGACGCCTTTCATGGCGACAAAGTACCCGAGGATGTCGGCGCCTGCCAGCAGCACCTGTGCCTGGTACCCCGAGCGCATGGAATCGAGAAAGTTGCCGCGGGTCCAGGGATGGACATACGCCTGCTGCTCGATGGCGCCGACCGCGTCCAGCCAGCTTTCGCTCATCGGCTCGAACTCGGCTTCGACAGGTTTGAATACAGCGCTCATTTCAGTGCGGCTGCGGCTCTGAGGGCCGCGCGTTCGTCGGTGGTTTGCGCCACTTTATCGCGGATGTAGAGCGGCAGGGCGCGCTCCGCCGGTACGGCGTGCCCGCTGGACAACAACTGGGGAGCCAGCCGCAGCAGGGCACCGGCGTCAGGCAGCGCAATCACGTGGGCTCCCGGCGGCAGGCGCTGCGCATAGGCATCAAAAGCGTTACCGGCCAGGGTCCAGCCGCTCGCCAGGCGCAGCGCTTCCGGCGCATCCAGGCTGGCTTCCCCGCGCTGGCTCCATGCACCGCTCTCGAACTCATAAGCCCCGGCGTACACCTGGTCCATGCGCGCATCCAGCACCGCGAGCACCCGGGTGCAGCCGGCCTGGGCACGGGCCTGTTCGGCCACAGCCATCAGGGTATCGATGCCCAGCACCGGCACGGCGGCGCCGAAAGCCAGGCCCTGGGCCACCGAGCAGGCCGTGCGCAGCCCGGTGAACGAACCGGGCCCGCGGCCGAAGGCGATCGCATCGAGGTCGCGCAGGCGCAACCCGGCTTCGGCCAGCAACGCCTGGATCGCCGGGATCAATCCGGACGAAGCCAGCGGCCCGCCGCGCCCGCTGCGACGCCAGACCTGCTCGCCACTGGCCACGGCGATGGACATGGTCTCGGTGCTGGTATCGAAGGCGAGCAGTTTCAATTCAGTCATTTTCGGGGGCAACCCGACATTATCGAGGGCCCGATAATTGCCGGCATGTTGTTGCCCCTGCGCGTGTTTTCCGCCCTTTGCCTGGTCCTGGCCGCGGCCTGCGCATCCGCCGAAGCCTTACCGGCGGAAGTCGAAGCCGCGCTGGCCCGGGCCAAGCTGCCGCGCGACGCGCTAAGCGTGCTGGTGGTCGATGCCGAGGGCAAGGCCGCGCCGAGGCTCAGTCACCGAGCCGGCGTCGCCGTCAACCCGGCGTCGGTCGCAAAACTGGTGACCACGTACGCGGCGCTCGAGCTGCTCGGTCCCGCGTTCACCTGGTCGACACCGGTCTATGTCGACGGTTCGGTTCAGGACGGCGTCCTCAACGGCAATGTCTTCTTGCAGGGACAGGGCGATCCCAAGCTGGTGGTGGAACGGCTGTGGCTGCTGCTGCGACGGCTGCAAGGGCTGGGTATCCGGCAGATCCATGGCGACATCGTGCTGGACCGCGCCGCGTTCGAGACCGTCAGCCAGGATCCGGGGGCGTTCGACGGCGAGCCCCTGCGTCCCTACACCGCGGCGCCCGACGCGCTGCTGCTGAATTTCAAATCGGTCGTCATGACCTTCGTTCCGGATCGCAGTGGCCGCGCACAAGTCCAGCTCGAGCCGCCGCTGGCCGGGCTGCAGGTTCCCGCCAGCGTGGCGCTGGCGGCGGGTGACTGCGGCGACTGGCGTGGTTCGCTGAAGGCGGATTTCAGCAATGCCAGCCGAATTCAGTTCGCCGGCACCTATCCGGGCTCCTGTGGCGAACGGACCTGGCCGATCGCCTTCGCCGATCCCAAAGGCTATGCGGCCCGGGCCGTCGCAGGGATGTGGGCGGAAATCGGCGGCAAGCTGACGGGACAGGTGCGCGAAGGCCGCGTCCCGGCGGGATTGCGGCCCACATTTGCCGTGCAGTCGCCCGCGCTGGCGGAAATCGTCCGCGACATCAACAAGTACAGCAATAACGTGATGGCTCAGCAGTTGTTCCTGACCCTCAGCTTGCAGCAAAAGGGCATCGGGACGCTGGAGGGTTCGCGCGAAACCGTGCGCGCCTGGTGGCGGGACCGCGTGGGCGGCGAGCCGCCCGCCATCGACAACGGATCGGGGC
This sequence comes from Ramlibacter sp., assembly GCA_026785815.1. GTDB lineage: Bacteria > Pseudomonadota > Gammaproteobacteria > Burkholderiales > Burkholderiaceae_C > Ramlibacter. Next base: position 5,364 of record JAJAZH010000442.1, read on the forward strand.
TCTCGCGCGTCGAACGGATCACGGCGCAACAACTCGGTCGGCTGCTGCAGCTGGCCTGGGCTTCGCCGCTGATGCCGGAACTGGTGTCGTCCCTGCCGGTGGCCGGCACCGATGGCACCCTCAAGCGGCTGCGCAGCCGCAGCGCGGGCCTGGCGCACCTGAAATCCGGCAGCCTGCGGGATGTCTCCGGCGTGGCCGGCTTCGTCCATGCCGCCAGCGGCCGGCGCTATGTGCTGGTCGCAATCGCCAACCACCCGAATGCGGCGGCAGCCCGGCCCGCCATCGACGCGCTCATCGACTGGACTGCACGCGACCAGTAAGCGGGCAGCGGTGGTTGCGCGGGTCGCGCGGGCGACAGTCTCGGGGGAAACCCGCGCTCGCGGCGCTTTCTTCGCCGGGAAGCGAGGGCTAGCATGGCGGGCGACTCGCCAATAGTGCGTCGAACAACCCAAGGAGACTCCCATGAACAATTTCAATAAGCTGACCGTCGTCGCTGCGGCCGCCATGCTGGTGGCCTGCGGCGGAGGAGACGACAACGATGGCCGCGGTGCTTTGCTGGAGACGCCGGTGTCGCTCACCACGCTCACTGCGGCGCAGATCGATGCGAGCACCCTGAGCAGCGGGCTGCAGCCGATCGCAGGCAAGGCCAAGTGCGACGTGCGTGTCGTGTCTCTGAACTACGCCACCATCGGCGTGCAGAACGAGGCTGCGAATTCGTCGGGCGTGCTGCTGGTCCCCACTGGCAGCTGCGCCAACAGCAGTTATCCGCTGGTGGCCTACGCCAAGGGCACGGACGTGCAGAAGCCGCGCACGCTGGCCAATCCCGCCGATGGCGAAACATTCCTGCTGGCCGCGATGTACGCCGCGCAGGGCTATGCCGTGGTGGCGACCGA
>JAJAZH010000443.1 GCA_026785815.1 Ramlibacter sp.
CCTGGTGGAGCAGGTCTACCAGCGGCTGCTGGACGCGATCAGCGAAGGCCTGCTGGCCCCGGGCGAGCGACTGACGCAGGAAGACATCGCCGAGCGGCTGGCCGTCTCACGCCAACCGGTGCTGCAGGCGCTGCGCCAGTTGAAAAAGGACGGCTTCGTGCTCGACGCGCCCGGACGCGGGGTGCTGGTGGCGCCGCTGGACGCCCAGTGGATCGCGCAGGTGTACCAGGTGCGCGGCGCGCTCGACGCATTGGCCGCCCGGCTGGCGGCCTCGCACCGTTACCGCATCGATCCCAAGCTGATCGAGTCCGGCCGCAAGGCGGCGCGCGGACGCAACGTCAAGGCGATGATCGACGCCGACATGGCTTTCCACAGCGCAATCTACGCCGCGTCGCGCAATCCGCTGATCGAGCAGAGCGCGCACCTGCACTGGCGCCACCTGCGGCGTGTGATGGGAGCCGTGCTGCAGTCCTCGCCGCAGCGCGAGAACCTCTGGAATGAACACGAGGCGATTGCCAAGGCGATCGCCGCCGGCGACGGCGAGCGTGCCGCGCAACTGATCGACGACCACAGCCGGCAAGCCAGCGAGAACCTGGCCGGCCGGCTTTCCCATGTTCTCAAGACCCGTGCAGGAGACCGATCTTGAAAAAATTGACCCCAGACCAGTTGCAACAGTTCGACCGTGAGGGCTACCTGTTCTTCCCCGGCCATTTCAGCCGGGAAGAAACCAGCAAGCTGACCGACGAAGTGCCCGGCCTATACGCCCGGCGCGAGGCCTACAACGTGCGCGAAAAGGGCAAGGACGCGGTCCGCACCAACTTCGCGGCGCACATGTACAGCGAACCGTTCGCCAGGTTGGCGCGCCATCCCCGCATGATCGGGCCGGTGATGGACCTATTCGACGAGCGGGTCTACATGCACCAGTTCAAGATCAACGGCAAGGCAGCCTTCGAAGGCGACGTCTGGCAGTGGCACCAGGACTACGGCACCTGGCTGAACGACGACATGATGCCGACCGAGCGGGCCATGAACGTCGCAATCTTCCTGGACGACGTCAACGAGCACAACGGGCCGCTGATGTTCATCCCGGGCAGCCACAAGAAGGGCGTGGTCGAGGCCAGGCACGACCTCACCACCACCAGCTATCCGCTCTGGACCGTCGACAACGCGCTGATCGAAACCCTGGTTGAACGCGCCGGCGGCAAAAGCAGTTACGACGCCGAAGGCCGCGCGGTTGGCGGCGGCATCGTCTCGCCCAAGGGCCCGGCCGGTTCGATGATCCTGTTCCACAGCTGCCTGGTGCATGCGTCGGGCAGCAACCTCTCGCCCTGGCATCGCGTGAGCGTCTACCTGAGCCTGTGCGCGGTCAGCAACCACATCCGCCGCCACAAGCGGCCGGAATTCATCGCCCACCGCGACTTCACGCCGATCGACATGCTGCCGGACGACTGCCTGCTGAAGGACTATCCGGTCGACCTGCCGTGGCAGGACGGCCTGCCGGCCAGCGCGCTGCAGACCACCAGCGTGCCGATCGACGAGATGGATCAGGTGACGACCAAGGTCGTCATCCCCGCGTAGGCGGGGACCCAGACAATGAACCTCTATTCCAAACTGCAGCAGCGGGCGGCCGACGGCAAGCCGGTCCGGATCGGCCTGATCGGCGCCGGCAAATTCGGCTCGATGTACCTGGCGCAGATTCCGCGCACCCCCGGCGTGCACCTGGTCGGCATCGCCGACCTGTCGCCGGATGTCGCTCGCGCCAACCTGGCGCGGGTCGGCTGGGACCCGCAGGCGACCCGCGCGTCGTCGCTCGATGACGCCGTCCGCAACGGCGCCACCCATGTGGGTGAGGACTGGCAGGCCCTGGTGCGCCATCCCGCCATCGACATCGTTGTCGAGTGCACCGGCAACCCGATCGCCGCCGTCGACCATTGCCTGGAGGCGTTTGCCAACGGCAAGCATGTCGTCAACGTCACGGTCGAGGCCGATGCGTTTTGCGGCCCGCTGCTGGCCCGGCGCGCGGCCGAAGCCGGCGTCATCTATTCGCTCGCGTTCGGCGATCAGCCAGCGCTGATCTGCGATCTGGTCGACTGGGCCCGCACCTGCGGCTTCCCGGTGGTCGCGGCCGGTCGCGGCCACAAGTGGTTGCCGCACTTCGCCGAGTCGACGCCCGAAACGGTCTGGGGCTACTACGGGCTGACGCCCGAGCAGGCCGAGCGCGGCGGACTGAATCCGAAGATGTTCAACAGCTTCCTGGACGGCTCCAAGCCCTCGATCGAAAGCACCGCGGTGTCGAACGCGACCGGGCTCGGCGTTCCCAGCAACGGCCTGTTGTATCCGCCCGCCAGCGTCGAGGACATCCCGTTCGTGACCCGCCCGATCAGCGAGGGCGGCGTGCTCGAGCGCAAGGGCATGGTCGAAGTGATCTCGTCGCTGGAAAAGGACGGTCGCCCGATCCCCTACGACATCCGGATGGGCGTGTGGGTGACCGTTGAAGGCGAGACCGAGTACATCCGCAACTGCTTCGAGGAATACAACGCCCACACCGATCCGAGCGGCCGCTACTTCACGCTGTACAAGCGCTGGCACCTGATCGGGCTGGAGGTCGGGGTCTCGGTCGCGAGCGTGGCTTTGCGCGGCGAACCGACCGGTGTCGCGACCGCCTGGAACGCCGACGTGGTCGCGACCGCCAAGCGCGATCTCGCGCCCGGCGACATGCTCGACGGCGAAGGCGGCTACACCGTGTGGGGCAAGCTGCTGCCAGCGCAACGGTCCACTGCGATCGGCGGGCTGCCACTGGGCCTGGCGCACAACGTCAAGGTCGTGCGGCCGGTGAAAAAGGGCCAGAGCCTGTCGTGGCAGGACGTGGCGATGGACACCAGCACCAACGCGTATCGGGCCCGTCGGCAGATGGAAGAACTGTTCGGGGTGCCGCTGCGAAAAGCCGCCTGAAGCGAGGCCCCGGCGCTTGCGGCATAATCGCCGATCGCCCCGACGACGGAGCGCGGTTTGCTAGAATCGCGTCGTTGTGGGGGGGTAGCTCAGCTGGGAGAGCGTCGCGTTCGCAATGCGAAGGTCGGGAGTTCGATCCTCCTCCTCTCCACCACAACCAGCCATCCAGTTTCGTTTTCGAGTGGGCTCTTAGCTCAGTTGGTAGAGCAGCGGACTCTTAATCCGTAGGTCGAGTGTTCGAGTCACTCAGGGCCCACCACTCACAAGCCGCACAGGCATTGAATTTCTCGCTATCAAAACGGTAGCGTGACTTTTCTTATCCCTCATCGGTATGGGGTCATGTAGCCACCATGTAGCCACGGGGCACGGCTATTTGCGGTCGTGCCGCTCAGCTTCCACAGCCCCGCATCGGACGAGCACCATCTCGCCTCGTTTGGTCAAGGGCACGGCCAAGCTCGCGCAGAAGCTGACGCGTGCCGCCCTTCCATCCATTCCGGCTAACCCTCGCCTTTCCCTCTTCGCTTTGTGGGCCGGTGGACTGCTCCCACGGCCTCCACCGCTGGATTGCCTCGCGCTGCTTTTGCCGCTGTTCCGGCGTCCATGAGCGTGCTGCCATTTCGATCCTCCGCTAAAAGTTTGGTTGGCTCGATTTCCGTTTTCCCGTGCGCGGGCGCATGCGTGCGCGTATTGGTCTCGTTGTTTGTCGCGGCGCCGTTGTTCACCTGTTGCGGCCCATGCGCGATGTTCGCCTGACGGGTGAAGACCGGCGGATTTTTGATAGCGGCCAGCGTTTCCACCGTCGCCCGGCATTGGCTCTGTGCCCTGAACGCCAGCCGCAGGTATCGCTCCGTGGCTTCGGGATATTCCCCTATGTTCAGCGCAGCACGGCGGCACAGCTCGGCAAAAACCGCATTGAGAGCGTTGGACTGGGCGTTGAGCATCTGTTCTTGCTGCGCGAAGTCGTTGCCGTTCACCCTTCGGCCCTGCTCCTGCAAGCTGCGCACGATATCGGTCAGGGACAGCCCCGGATACTCGTGCCGCATGAACGCAATGGCAGTTGACGCGTTCGAGGCTATGCCGGCCGTGGCTACGTCAGCCATCAGTCGGTCCTCGGATACGCCAGGCCGTGCCGTCACCTGCAATAGCCTGCTCTTGTCCACCAGGGCGGGCGCGGCTGCCTTGGGCTTACTCATGGCTTGATTTCCTTTGATTGATTTCAAAACAGGCCCTCGGTCTTTAGTGCCGCTGCCGGGCGCTGGTCGCTGGTCACTTCGGCGGGATCC
>JAJAZH010000444.1 GCA_026785815.1 Ramlibacter sp.
CTGGGGCACCACCGGTGCCTGGTCGACATGACGCCGGACCGGGTGCTCGCTGCGCTGGGGTAACGGGGGCTGTCGGAACGCTGTGGCTCCCGGATCGAGTCCGGGATGACAGATCTGTCAGCGGGGGTTGGCGGCGCCGAGGATGGCGGCGGCATCGCGCGTCATGCGTTCGATGGCCTGCGCTGCTGGTGGCAGGTCGTGGATCAGGCCGGCGGCTTCGCCCACCGTGGCGTGGGCCCGCGAAAAATCCGATGACTTTACGCCGGCGTCGTAGTCGGCCCTTGCGGCATCGGGCTGGTCGCTCAACTCGTCCATCCGCGATTCCCATTGGCGGTGCAGCTGGTTGCGGATGGCGCGGAAATCGTAGGGCGACGGCCAGTTCTTGCGCCGCAACAGGTCGAACACGCTGCTGCGCGCCGTGCCGTCGCCGCTGATTGCCAGCGCCTGCTCCTTGGCGCCAGCCGGCGCCAGGCTCTCCTGTGTCGCCCACAGGCGCGAGCCGACCAGCGCGCCATCGGCGCCGAGCACGCGCGCCGCCGCCAGCGTCCGTCCATCGGCGATGCCGCCGGCGGCCAGCAGCAGCGTGTCGGGCGAGTGCGCGGCGAGCCAGTCGGCCAGTTCCGGGATCAGCGTGATGGTGGCGCGGCTGTTTAACGCATTCATGCCGTGGCCGCCGGCTTCCGCGCCCTGACCGATGATGACCGTCGCACCGGCTTCCAGCGCGATCGGCACCTGCTCCACGCGCTGCACCTGGATCAGCAGCTCGGCGCCGGAGGCGGCGATCCGGCTGGCGTACGGACGCGGATCCCCGAAGGACAGCATGATCGCGCGCGGCCGCTGCTCCAGGACCCAGTCCAGCGCCGACGCGTCCTGGTCGAGCTTCCAGCCGATGAAGCCGCAGCCGATCCGGCCCGTGCCTTGCGCCGATTGCGCCAGCGTGTATTCGCGCTGGGTCCAGGCCAGCTCGCCGTAGCCGCCGCCCACCAGTCCCAGCGCGCCGGCGTTGGCGCAGGCCGCGGCCAGGGCACCTCCGGCAGCCAGGGCCATCGGCGCCAGTGCGATCGGGGTCAGCAGATCGAAGCGGCGGCTGAAGCGCGTCTCCAGGGTGAGGTTCATGGATGCATTCTGCCGCGCGGACGCCCTGGACGTCGCCGTGTTCAAGCCTCGCCGTCGCGAATGAACTTGCCCGCCTTGAGCGTGGCAAGCTCCTGGTCGCTGTATCCGACCTCGCGCAACAACGCTGCGGTGTGCTGGCCCAGGCCGGGCGGGTTCAGGCGCAGGCCCGGGCGCTCGCCGCCGAGGGTGAGCGGCAGCAGCGCCACCCGGGTCTCGCGTCCGTCCGGCAAGGTGAGCGGAGCCAGGCCGCCAGTGGCGTTCAGGTGCGGATCGTCGAACAGGTCCTGCGGCCGGGTGATGGGCGCGAACGGCAGGCCGTTGCGCTCGAACATGGAACTCAGTTCGGCGGCGGTATGGTCGGCCAGCCGCGCGCGCAGCAGCGGAATCAGCCAGTCCCGCGCCCGGACCCGCTGGTTGTTGCTGGCCAGACGCGCATCGCTTTTGAGATCGTCGAGCGCGAAGGCCTGGCAGAAGATCGCCCACTGGGTGTCGCTGACCACCGCCAGGAAGATCTGCTCGCCGTCCCGGACGGTGAAGACGTCGTACACCGCCCAGGCCGAAATGCGGCTCGGCATCGGGTCGGCAGCCTGGCCTGTGACAGCGAACTGCATCATGTGCTGCGCCACCAGGAACACGTTGTTCTCGAACAGCGCGCTCTGCACTTCCTGGCCGCGGCCGGTCTGCTCGCGTTGCGCCAGCGCCGCCATGGCGCCGATCGCGCCGAACATGCCGCCCATGATGTCGTTGACGCTGGTGCCGGCCCGCAACGGGTCGCCGGCGCGGCCGGTCATGTAGGCCAGGCCGCCCATCATCTGCACCACTTCATCGAGCGCCGTCCGGTGGTCGTACGGACCCGGCAGGAAACCCTTGTGGCTGACATAGATCAGGCGCGGGTTGAGCTTGCGCAGCGACTCGTAGTCGAGCCCCAGCTTTTTCATCGTCGCCGGCTTGAAGTTCTCGCTCACGATGTCGGCAGTGGCGATCAGGCGCAGCGCCGCTTGCCTGCCCTCGGGCGCTTGCAGGTCGAGCGCGACGCTCTTCTTGTTGCGGTTGAACATCGCGAAAAAGCCGGCGCCCGAGCCGAGCAACCGGCGCGTGTTGTCGCCGGCCAGCGGCTCGATCTTGATCACCTCGGCGCCCAGGTCGCCCAGCACCATGCCGCAGGTCGGGCCCATCACCATGTGGGTGAACTCGACCACGCGGATGCCGGCGTAGGGCAGGGTGGTCGGGTCGCGCTGGGTCATCGCTTCACCTCGCGGGGATCGCGCTGCGCAAGGTCGGCTGTTCCAGCCCGCAGCTACTTCAACGGCACCGTCGTTCCCGGCGGCAACGGGACCGCGGTGATGCTGTTCTGCGGCGAGCCTTCGATGACGCGGTCCGAGTAGGTCAGGTAGATCAGCGCGTTGCGCTTGGCGTCCACCATCCGCACCACCCGCAGCCGCTTGAAGATCAGCGAGATGCGCTCGTTGAACATCTCCTCCTGCCGGTCGAGCTTGCCGGAGAAGCTGATCGGGCCGACCTGGCGGCAGGCGATCGACGCTTCCGACTTGTCTTCGGCCAGCCCGATGGCACCCTTGATGCCGCCGGTCTTGGCCCGGGAGACATAGCAGGTGATGCCCGCCACCTTGGGGTCGTCGTAGGCGTCGACGACGATCTTGTGGTCGGGCCCGATCAGCTTGAAGACGGTGTCGACTTCGCCGATCGGTTCGGCGCTGGACTGGCCGCAGGCGGCCATCAGCATGACGAGGGGGAGCAGGTGTTTTTTCACCTGCCCACTTTACTCCGTGGTCAAGCCCGGCCGGGTCATTCGGCCTTGAAGCCCGAGGCCTTGATCGGCGCTTCCCAGCGCTTGAAGTGGCTGGCCTGGGTCGAAGCCAGTTCGCCGGCGCTGGCATGGTTTGGCACCAGCCCGAAGCCAACGATCTTTTCCTGGAGCATCGGATCGCGCAGCGCCTCGGCCACGGCGCGGTCGATCCGCGCCACCACGTCGGGCGCGATGCCGGCCGGCCCGTACAGGCCGAAGAAGGCGTCGGCCGAGACGTTGATGCCGGCCTCTTTCAGGGTCGGTACGTCGGGCAGTGCCCGGGTCCGCTGTTCGCCGGTCACCGCCAGGATCCGCACCTTGCCGGCCTTGTGGTGCTCGATCGTCTCGGAAGCAGTGTCGACCATCAGCGGCACCTGGCCGCCGATCAGGTCTTGCGCCGCGGGCGCGCCGCCCTTGTAGGCGACGTGCGTCATCGGCACCCCTGCTGCCTGGGCCAGCAGCTGGCCGGCGAAGTGCGGCACGGTGCCGGCGCCGGAGGTGGCGTAATTGGCCTTGCCGGGATTGGCCTTCATCCAGGCCAGCACCGACTTGATGTCGCCTGCCGGGGCGCCGGGACCGGCCGTGACCGCGAAATCGAACGTGGTGACACGCGAGATCGCGGTGAAGTCCTTGATCGGGTCGTAACCGAGGTTGGAATACAGCCACGGCTGGATCACCAGCGCGCCGCTGGGCGAGAGGATCAGCGTCTGGCCGTCGGGCGCGGCACGCTTGACCTCGTTCAGGGCGACGCGGCCGCCGGCGCCAGGCTTGTTGTCGACGATCACGTTCTGGCCCAGCGATACCCGCAGCTTTTCAGCCAGCAGGCGCGCGATCACGTCGGCCGATCCGCCCGGCGGGAAGCCGACGACGATCCGGGTCGTGCGCTCCTGCGCCAGGGCGGCGGGCTGCGCCAGGACAAAAGCGGCGAGAACCGCGAGGGCGGCGAGGTGGCGGCGTTTCATGGGAGGGGCTCCTGGCAGGGGTGCAGGGTTGGGGGTGGGCAGCAGCCCAATCATTTAAGAACTTAAATATATCGGCCGCTGGCGGCGACGACATCGGGAGCTACCCTTCACGTCTGAACTTCCGAGCCAGTCGATTGCATCGGTTTTGGTCAAAGATAAACCGCTAGCAAGACGGCTTACTCTGCGCTTGGGATCGAATAGAGTCGATGCATGGATCATCCCAAGGCCGTCCTGTTCGATGCCTATGGCACGCTGTTCGACGTCTACAGCGTCGGCCTGCTGGCGGAGCAGCTGTTTCCGGGCCAGGGCCAGGCACTGGGCCTGCTGTGGCGGGACAAGCAGATCGAGTACACGCGGCTGGTCACCACCAGCAACGGCGGCCAGCACTACCGGCCGTTCTGGGAGCTGACCCGCGCCGGCCTGCGTTATGCCTGCAAGAAGCTGGCGCTGGAGCTCACGCCCGAGCGCGAACAGCAGTTGATGAACCAGTACCGGCAGCTCTCGGCCTTTCCCGAGAACCGCGCGGTGTTGAAAGCGCTCAAGGACCAGGGCGTGGTCACCGGCATCCTGTCGAACGGCGATCCGGCGATGCTGGCAGCGTCCGTGAAGAGCGCCGGGCTGGAAGGGCTGCTCGATCACTTGCTGAGCGTCGACAGCGTCCGCAAATACAAGACCGATCCCGCGGCCTACGCGCTCGGTGTCCAGGCCACCGGCTTGCCCGCCGGCCAGATCGCATTCGTCAGCAGCAACAGCTGGGACGCGCTGGCCGCCACCTGGTACGGCTACCGCACGCTCTGGGTCAATCGCTACCAGCTGCCGTTCGAGGAACTCGGCACCCAGCCCGAACGCAGCGGCACCAGCCTGCGCGACGTGCTGGGCTTTTTCTGATTCACGCCATCGTTTCTACAGGAACCCAATGACTTCACGCACCACCGTTCACGGCTTGCAGGTGGCGACCGAACTGCACCGCTTCGTCGAAGCCGAGGTGCTGCCCGGCACCGGCGTCGACAGCGCGAAATTCTGGCAGGGCTTCGACCGGGTGGTGACCGAGCTGGCGCCGAAGAACATTGCCTTGCTGGCCGAGCGCGACCGGCTGCAGACGGCGCTCGACCAGTGGCACCAGGCGAACCCCGGCCCGATCGGCGACCTTGCCGGCTATCGTGCTTTCCTGCAGAAGATCGGTTATCTGGTGGCCCCGCCGGTTGGCGCCAAGGCCACCACCACCAACGTCGATGCCGAACTGGCACTGCAGGCCGGTCCGCAGCTGGTGGTCCCGGTGCTGAACGCGCGCTATGCGTTGAACGCGGCCAATGCGCGCTGGGGATCCCTGTATGACGCGCTGTACGGCACCGACGTGATCGCGGACACCGGCGGCGCGGAAAAAGGCAAGGGCTACAACCCGGCGCGGGGCGCGAAAGTGATCGAGTTCGCGCGCAACACGCTGGACCAGGCGGCGCCGCTGGCGAACGGCTCGCACCAGGACGTCACCGGCTACCAGGTCGATGGCGGCAAGCTCGCCGTCAGCATGAAGGGCGGCACGACGACCGGCCTGAAGGACGCGGCCAGGTTCATCGGATATCAGGGCGAGGCGGCGGCGCCTTCGTCGGTGCTGCTGCGCAACAACGGCATCCACCTCGACATCCGGATCGACCGCAGCACCACGATCGGCAAGAGCGACGCGGCCGGCATCAGCGACGTCGTGATGGAGGCGGCGCTGTCGACCATCATGGACCTGGAAGATTCGGTCACCGTCGTCGATGCGCAGGACAAGGTGCTGGCCTACCGCAACTGGCTGGGCATCCTGAAGGGCACGCTGACCGAGCAGGTCGACAAGGGCGGCCAGAGCTTCACCCGCGGCCTCAATCCGGACCGGGAGTACACGGCGGGGATCGGTTACGGCGGTCCAGCCGCCGTGGGCAAGCCGGTCCGGTTGCACGGCCGCTCGCTGATGTTCCTGCGCAATGTCGGTCACCTGATGACCAATCCCGCCATCCTCTGGACCGATGCGCAGGGCCGGGTGCAGGAGATTCCGGAAGGCATCCTGGACGCGGTGGTGACGACCGCGATCGCGATCCACGACCTCAAGGCCGACCCCAAGGGCATCCGCAACTCGCGCACCGGCTCGGTTTACATCGTCAAGCCGAAGATGCACGGTCCCGCCGAAGTCGCCTTCGCCAGCGAGCTGTTCGGCCGGGTCGAGGCTTTGCTCGGCCTGCCGGCCGACACCGTCAAGCTCGGCATCATGGACGAGGAGCGCCGCACCAGCGTCAACCTGAAAGCGTGCATCGCGGCGGCGGCGTCGCGCGTCGCGTTCATCAACACCGGCTTCCTCGACCGCACCGGCGACGAGATGCACACTGCCATGCAGGCCGGCCCGATGATGCGCAAGGGCGACATGAAATCGAGCGCCTGGATCCAGGCCTACGAAAAGAACAACGTCTCGGTCGGCCTGGCGTGCGGACTGCGCGGCCGGGCCCAGATCGGCAAGGGCATGTGGGCCATGCCCGACCTGATGGCGGCGATGCTCGAACAGAAGATCGTCCACCCCCGGGCCGGCGCCAACACCGCCTGGGTGCCGTCGCCGACGGCGGCCACCCTGCATGCGCTGCACTACCACCAGGTCGACGTCGCCGCTCTGCAGCTGCAAATGGAGCAAGCCGATACCGACGGCCAGTACGACACGTTGCTCAACGGACTGCTGACGGTGCCGGTGGTCGCCGAGGCGAAGTGGAGCGACGCCGAACGCCAGCAGGAGCTGGACAACAACGTGCAAGGCATCCTGGGCTACGTGGTGCGCTGGATCGACCAGGGCGTCGGTTGCTCCAAGGTGCCGGACATCCACAACGTCGGCTTGATGGAAGACCGCGCGACCCTGCGCATCTCCAGCCAGCACATCGCCAACTGGCTGCTGCACGGCGTGGTGAGCGAAGCGCAGGTGAAGGCCACCTTCGAGCGGATGGCGGCGGTGGTCGACCAGCAGAACGCCGGCGATCCGCTGTACCAGCCGATGGCCGGCCGCTTCGAGAAATCGGCAGCGTACAAGGCGGCACAGGACCTGGTGTTCAAGGGCAGGGAGCAGCCCAGCGGCTACACCGAGCCGCTGCTGCACGCCTGGCGGTTGAAGGTGAAGGCCGGCACGGCCTGAGGTCGTCTTCGCGTTGACTCACGCGGGGGCTATCGCGCGCGCGGGGATGCGCACGACTTGACCGGCACGCACGACGATCAGATCTGTGCCCGTTTCCTGCGCCACGCGACGCGCCCGCTCGGCGGCACGCTGCATGGCTGCAAACGCCCCTTGCAGGTTCGCGTTGGCCCCGACGGGGAGCGCTCGGTACACCGGCAACGGTTCGTTCGCTTCCTTTGGGTTTGTCATGGCGTCGCTCCAATCCAGCAGCACAGGCTGATCACCTGAGTTGTTATACACGGCCCATTGATCCACCAAGGGCTGATAGACCTGGGTCAAAAGTCGCAGGCCTGCCTCGAACCGGCGCCGGATCGTGGCTTCTGGAATGTTGTGGCCGCCCTGGCGCACACGCTCGGCAACGCGCTGCACCGCCGCATCGGCGGTGGGCAAACCGAGAAAGAACAGTTCCACGCGGTAACCGGCCTTTCGCCAGCGCGGGATGTGCCGCGCATAGCCCAACGCCGCCAGGGTGGTTTCGAATGCAAAGCTCTCCCGCCGGGCCACATGCTGGGCGATCGCTTTCACCATCAGCCGGCCCGCCTGGATGGCGGCCTGTTCCGGCGCAAAGGGCGAAAGACCGGCGGCGATCAGATCTGCATTTACAAAGACAGGGCACCCCGCTTCCTGCGGCAAAAACTCACGCGCAAATGTCGTCTTGCCAGCGCCATTGGGCCCGGCAATGATGATGATCCTGAGCTGCGTCAAGCCGAGTCTCCGGAGAAGAAATCGTCCTGAGATTGTCCGCTCGTTACAGCATCCGCCGTCTGCGCCATCGGCAGGCTGGCCACGCTCTGGCTGTAGTCGTCATGCGCCCATGCGCCCATGCGCACCGCAGCGGCGCGGCCAGCGATTCCGTCAGCCGGATCTCGGTGCTGCAACTGGGGCAGGTGATCGTCGGTTCAGCCATCGCTTGGTTCCTCTGTCATGCGGACCATTTTCGCAGCTTCAGCGCAGCGCCTCGCGCAGCAGCGCGACCCGGGGGTTGGCGACACCGGCGCGGCAGATCAACGCCACCGGGCCCGGCGCGATTGACGGCGACACCCGCACCCGCTTGACGCGGCCGATCGCCAGCTCGTGGCGCACCGTGGCGGCCGGCGCGCCGCTCAGGCCTAGTCCGGCCGCCACCAGCTGCACGTTGGTGACCGGGCTGGTGGATTCGACCACCGGCAGCGGCGGCACCAGGCCGGCCTGCAGGAAGCCCTGCTCGATCAGGCGGCGCAGCATCGAGGTCGGCGCCGGCATCACCCAGGGCTCATGCACCAGTCGCCGCCAGTCGACCTGGCGCGCGCGGGCCAGGGGATGGTCGCGCGGCGCAATCACCACGAACTCGGCGTCGAACAGTTTCTCAAACTGCAGCTGCACGCCACCCAGTTCCGGCATCTGGGCCGGATAGCTGGTCACCAGCGCATCGAGCTGCCCGCCGGCCAGCGCCTCCAGCAGCAGCGGCACCCGCTCCTCCAGCAACTGCACCCGCACTGGCGGATCACGCTGCACCAGCCGGGCCAGCACCGCGGGCAGGTAGCCCTGGGCCACGAACGGTGGAGCCCCGATGCGCACCACCGCCGTCGGGCTGTCGCCGGCGGCCGCTTCCGCCCGCAGGTGCGCCAGTTCGCTGAGCAGCATGCCGGCCCCACGCAGCACGCGCTGGCCCTGCGCCGTCGGTGTGACGCCACGGGCAGTGCGGGTGAACAGCGGAAAACCGAAGGCGCCTTCCAGTTCGCCAAGCGCCTTGCTCAGCGCCGGCTGCGTCAGGTTGAGCGCCTGCGCCGCGGCCCGCAGGCTGCCGCCGCGCTCCAGTTCGGCGATCAGCCGCAGGTGCCGGAAGCGCAGACGGGTGATGAGCCGCTCGGTCTCGGGATCTTCAGAACGCGCCACAGCGATAACCAGAAGATTTC
>JAJAZH010000445.1 GCA_026785815.1 Ramlibacter sp.
GGTCATAGGGCGACGGCGTCGAGATCATCAGATTGAACTGCAGCGCCGGGTCGACGTACAAAACCCGGTCGCCAAGGTCGACCAGGGCAATCAGGAGCTCGTCGTTGAAGCGGCCGCTGACGTTGTCCAGCGTGATTCCCAACCCCCTGGCCTTCGCCCAGGGCGAACGTCCCAGGTTGTAGGGACCGACCACGACGACATAGCGGGCACCTGCGTTGACGATGCGGCGGGCCTGCGCCGCCAGGTCGCGGCCAGCCTGTCGCGAGTTCAGCACCGCCTGCTCCGCGGTCTGGCTGCCAGCGGCGACGCGCGCGCCTTCGGCAATGATGTCGGAAGTGCCGGCATTGAGGATGTAGAGGTCGTTGGCGCCGACGGCATCGGTCGCCAGGAAGGTGTCGACCTGTTCTTTCACCGTCGGCGTCGCACTGTTGCCGATGGCGTCGGGTTTCGTGTTGACGCGGGCATGGGCGGTGGCATACGACTTGCCGCCGAGGTTCGACGCCGTCAGGGGCAGGCCGAAGTCCAGCGCCACTTTCTGGGTCCAGAGATTGATCCCGCCGTCATTGATGGTCAGGCGTGTGCCGTTCTGGCCGAGGTCGGAAAAACCATCGCCAAAAGCGACGATTCGGGTCGGCGTCAGTTGCGATTCGATGCTGCTCGAACCGCACGCGGCCAGCAGGAGGGAAGCGGCGCACACGGCCATCAGGGCCGAGCGGCGCAACCAGTTTCGTGACATGAAGATCTCCAGGATTGAGAGTGATAGTTTACCGAGCGGACTCTGCCGGTCAGGCTCAGCCGGCCGCCGCCCGTTTCAGGCGGTCGCGCACGCCTTCCCAGTCGGGCCCGGCCGGCGGCATCTCGACCCAGATCAGCCGCACGCCCTGGGCGTCGAACTCGCGCAGCACGGCGAACAGCTGGCGCGCGGTCTCGATCGCGTCGTCGGGCATCCGTCGCCGCAGCACCTTGATCGAACTGCTGCGCAGGATGACGCGTGAGTACGTGGCGATGTGAGCCGCGTCCGGACCCAGCAGGTCGAGCGCGGTTTGCAGCGCCTTCGCCTCCATTAGGCGCAACTTCGCCTTGGGCGCGTAGTGCGACTCCAGCGTCCCGGAAGCACGCGGCGAATCGGTGCCGGGATCGGCCAGGGGCGCGCCGCACGCGAGCTCGATCTGGTCCCGGGTCAGCACGCCGGGACGCAGCAGCACCGGCGCGGCGCGCGTGCAATCGACGATGGTCGACTCGATGCCGACGCTGCAGGCGCCGCCGTCGAGCACCAGCAAAGCCTCGCCGAATTCCGCCTGGACATGGGCCGCAGAGGTCGGGCTGACCCGGCCGAACTGGTTCGCGCTGGGACCGGCCAGGCCCAGCACTGGCGGCGCGGCCTGGCGACAGGCCAGCAACAACGCATGCGCCACCGGATGGGCCGGGCAGCGCAGGCCGATCGAGTCCTGCCCTCCTGCCGCGGCGGCGGCCATGGCCGGCCGGCGCGGCAGGCTCAGCGTCAGCGGGCCGGGCCAGAAGGCATCGATCAGGCGCTGGGCAAACTCCGGCACGGCCACGGCGAAATGTGACACCGCAGCGGCGTCGGCCACGTGGACGATGAGCGGATGGTCGCTGGGCCGGCCCTTGGCGGCAAATATTTTCGCGACGGCGTCATTGCTGGCTGCGTCGGCGCCCAGGCCGTAGACCGTCTCGGTCGGAAAGGCGACCAGCTCACCGGCGGCCAGGGTTCGTGCGGCCCGCTCCAGCGATAGAGGCAGCTTGCCGTCCAGGATCATGGCCAGAACCTAGAACGGCTCGATGCCGAGGATGGCCGCAGCCGCAAGTGCGGTGCTGCGGGCCTGCTCGAGGCTGGCGCCCGTCACGTTCAGGTGGCCCATCTTCCGACCCGGCCGCGCGCTGAGCTTGCCGTACAGATGCAGGTGCGTCCCTGGCAGTTGAAGCACCGCAGCCCAGGGCGGCGAACGCTCGACGCACCCCTCGAACCAGAGGTCGCCCAGCAGGTTGAGCATGACGGTGGGGCTGTGCTGGCGCGGCGCGGTGAGCGGCAGGCCGGCCAGCGTGCGGACCTGGAGTTCGAACTGCGATACGTCGCAGCCGTCCATGCTCCAGTGGCCGCTGTTGTGGGGGCGCGGGGCCATCTCGTTCACGACCAGCGAACCATCGCCCAGCACGAAGAACTCCACGCACAGCACGCCGACATAGTCCAGCCCGGCGGCGATGGCTTCAGTGGCCTGGATGGCGAGCCGGACCCGATCGTCGGGAATCACGCCCGCGCCAACCTGGGTCACGGCGAGGATGCCGCCCCGGTGCAGGTTCAGCTGGGGTGGAAGGTGCACCATCGCGCCGTCGGCGCCGCGGGCCACCACCACGGAACACTCCGCGACCAGCGCGAGCATCTGCTCGAGCACGCAGGGCACCCGTTGCAGTTCGTCCCAGGCGGCAGCCAGCTGCTGGCGGGTCTGGATTCGTTGCTGGCCTTTGCCGTCGTAGCCCAGGCGCGCGGTCTTGAGGATCCCGGGAAGCAGGGCGTCCTCGACGCTCTCCAGCTGCTGCTGCGTCTCGATCAGCGCATACGGCGCACAGGCAACTCCGCATTGCATGAAGTGCGCCTTCTCGCGCCAGCGGTCCTGGGCAATGGCGACCGCCCCGGCACCGGGTGCGACCGGCCGGCGCTGCGCCAGCACGGACAACGCCGGGGCCGGTACGTTCTCGAATTCGGTGGTGATCGCGGCGCAGCAGTCCGCCAGTTGCGCGAGCCCCCGCTCGTCCAGATAGCCGGTCTGGACATGGTGATGGCTGACGCGGCCAGCCGGGCTGTCGGGATCCGGGTCGAGCACGGCGGTGAAGTAGCCCATCCGCTGGGCCGCGTGCACGAACATGCGGCCCAGCTGGCCGCCGCCCATGACCCCGAGCGTTGCGCCGGGCTCGATCAGGCGCGAGTTCACTGGACTACCCTCCGCGCTACGCGCTGCGGGATTCGCCTTGGGGCAGCCCGGCGGCTCATTGGGTCACCTCAGCTCTACGATCTGCGGTGCGATGAGCCTTCGGAGCGGCCGTGCGGCTCATGCGACCGGTGGCAGGGTCATGTTGCGGGCCGTTTCGGTCTGGCGGGCGCGGAAGTCCTCCAGCTGGCGCCGCAAAGCCGGGTTCTCGGTGGCCAGCATCGCCACGGCAAACAAGGCTGCGTTCGCGGCCCCGGCAGAGCCAATCGCAAAAGCCGCGACCGGGATGCCCTTGGGCATCTGGACGATGCTGTGCAGCGAATCGACACCTTGCAGGTGCTTGCCGGCAACCGGCACGCCGAGCACCGGCACCGACGTCTTGGCCGCCAGCATGCCGGGCAGGTGCGCGGCGCCGCCCGCGCCGGCGATGATGGCCTTCAGGCCCCGCCCGGCAGCGCTCTCGGCATAGGCGAACATGTCGTCAGGCATGCGATGGGCCGAAACCACCCGGGCCTCGTGCGGGATGCCGAACTCGGTCAGGATGGCCACCGCATGCTGCAAGGTCTCCCAGTCGCTACTGGACCCCATCACCACGCCAACCTGGACCGGGCTCACTGGACTACCCTCCGCGCGACGCGCTGCGGGATTCGCCTCGGGGCGAGTTTTCGCGAGCTGCGGGCAACCAGGGATACGCCGAGGTTCTTAGAATCTCCAAAGATTGAATTTTAATGTTCCAGCCCGAGCTACCCTCCCATGATCGATGCCACGCTAGAAAACTTTGAGACCGAGGTGATCGCCGCCTCGATGACCCAGCCCGTGCTGGTGGACTTCTGGGCGCCTTGGTGCGGCCCCTGCAAGGTGATCGGACCGCTGCTGGAAAAGCTGGAGACCGACTATGCCGGACGCTTCAAGCTGGCGAAGATCGACTCCGACCAGCAACAGCAGCTGTCGGCGGCGTTCGGCGTGCGCAGCATCCCCACTGTGATCCTGCTGATGAACGGCCAGCCGGTCGACGGCTTCACCGGAGCATTGCCGGAAGGCAAGATTCGCGAGTTCCTGGACAAGCACGTTCCGCCGGCGGCGGAAATAGAAGAGCCGGATCCGGTCGATGCGCCCGAAGCAGCACCGGTGGACGCGGCCGAAGCGATCGAGCGGCTGTCCCAGGCCTGCGCCGCGGCGCCGGAGAACGACGACGCCCGCTTCGCTTATGTCAAGGCGCTGCTGCTGGCGGGCCGAAGCGACGATGCGAAGGTCGCGTTCGCGCCCGTCATCGCGAAAACCCAGCAAGTGCGGCGCTTCGACTCGCTGCAGCGGCTGATGGATGCGATGGACTTCGTGGCCGCCTCCGACAGCAAACGCGCACTGGCCGACTCCGAGACCAGGATTGCAGCCAGCAAGCGCGACTTCGGCGCCCGTTTCGACCGGGCCCGCATCCTGATGGCGCAACAGCAGTGGACGGCCGCCATGGACGAATTGCTGGAGATCCTGATGCGCGACAAGGCCTGGAGCGAGGACCTGGCGCGCAAGAACTACATTGCCATCCTGGACGTGATCGAGCCGGCAAAGCCCAAGGTGGCCGATGGCCAGATTCCGCCGGACGATCCGACGGTGGCGAGCTACCGGCGCCGGCTGTCCAGCGTCGTGCTCAGCTGACTCGACCCGGTTTCGGCGCTTCGTCAGCGCTTCGTCAGCGCGTCACCATCGTCACCCGCTCGGCCGGCGCGGCAACACGCAATTCGACCAGCTCGCCGCCCCGGCGCAGTTTCGGAAAGCTGACACCCTCCACGGCAACGACGCCGGGCCCGATCGCAGGAACCGCGCTCCTGGTTCCCGGCGAGTCCGGGCCGGCGGCAATCTCACCACTGCCGTCGCAGCGTGACAGCAAGGCAGGGGCCGAAAGGCGAACCTGCTTGACCGAACCCAGGGTGGCCTTGTCGGACGCCGTGACCGGGCGTCCGTCCTGAGACAGCAAGGTCACGCCCGCAA
>JAJAZH010000446.1 GCA_026785815.1 Ramlibacter sp.
CCAGGGTCGCCGCAACGGTGATCAACACGTTTTTCTTGCGCATGGGCCGGGTCATTCTCGCCCACCCCACGGCCCGCGTGGGGTGGGAGAATGCGCGATGCCCTGCCGACCCCAGCGCGGCGGCCCGGCTCTCGCCCGGTCCATCGTTTTCGCCGCCGCCCTGTTCGCCTCCGTTGCCTGCTGCGCCGCAACCACCGGCGCCGATCGCGGACGGCTGCTGCTGGCGCAATACCAGTGCGGCAGCTGCCACAGCATTCCCGGCGTCGCTTCCGCCGGCGGGCGCGTCGCGTCCTCGCTCAAGGGCTTCGGCGCTCGCAGCTACATTGCTGGCCGTCTGGCCAACCGGCAGGAGACGCTCATCCGCTGGATCCAGAATCCGAAAGCGCTGGTGCCGGACACGGCGATGCCCAGCATGGCCGTGACGCCGGACGACGCGCGCGACATGGCCGCCTACCTGCTGGAACTGAAATGAATTCCGGCGTGCTGCAGGCTGCCGGTCCAGTGGCACAGACGATCGCGAGCCTGTCCTGGTTGCTGTTCGCTGGCGGCGGCCTGATCTTCCTGGGCGTGATGGGGCTGCTGGCCTGGGCCCTGCGTCGCCACGGCAGCGCGCCGCGGACGCGCCTGTGGATCCTCGGCGGCGGAGTGATTTTTCCTGGAGCGGTGCTGGCAGCTCTGTTCGTCCATGTGCTGCCGCTGACCCCGTTCCGCCAGGCGCCGCCGGCCGACGCGCTGCTGGTGTCGGTGACCGGCCACATGTGGTGGTGGGAAGTGCGCTACACCTCCACTCCCGGCCAGCCGGAGATCGTGACCGCCAACGAGATCCGCATTCCCGGCGGCCGGACCGTGGCCATCGCGCTGGCCAGCGACGACGTGATCCACAGCTTCTGGGTGCCGGCGCTGGCCGGCAAGGTCGACATGGTGCCCGGCCGCCGGCACCAGTTGATCCTGTCGGGCGATCGGCCCGGCGTGTACCGCGGCCAGTGCGCGGAATTCTGCGGCGAGCAGCACGCGCGGATGGCGCTGCACGTGGTCGTCGAAACGCCAGCAGCGTTCGAAGCCTGGCGCCAGGGACAGTTGCTCGCTGCTGCCTCGCCGGCGACCCCAGCCCAGCAACGCGGACGCCAGGCTTTCATTGCCAATCGCTGCGACGCCTGTCATACGGTGCGCGGCGCAGGCGAGCCCAGCCGACTGGGGCCGGACCTGACCCACGTTGGCAGCCGGTTGCACCTCGGCGCGGGCAGCTTGCCCAATTCGCCAGCCGCGCTCGCCCACTGGATTGCCCATGTGCAACAGATCAAGCCCGGTGCGCGCATGCCGTCGTTCGGGCAACTGGACGCGACGACGCTGGCCGACCTCGGTGAATGGCTGGGGTCGCTGAAATGAGCGGGACGGGAGACATGGATCCCGGCCTGCGCCGGGATGACACGCCCAGCCGGGATGACACGACCAGTCGGGATGACGGCGAGCTGCGCGGGGATGACAACAACCGTCGTTCCCGCGCAGGCGGGAACCCAGGGCATTCAGGAGGCAAGGAAGCGCTGGATCCCCGCCTGCGCGGGGATGACGAAGGGCCGCACGGGGATGACGAAGGGCCGCACGGGGATGACGAAGGGCCGAACGCGGATGGCGAAGGGCCGAACGCGGATGGCGAAGGCCTCCCAAACCGGCTGCCGCGGCCTGAGGGTGAACGCGAAGCACTCGAGCGCGCCTGGAAGCCGCCGGCGGGATGGCGCCGGATTTCGGCGGTGAACAACAGCCATATCGGTGTGTTCTACATCGCCACCGCGCTGTTGTTCTTCTTGCTGGCCGGGGTGCTGGCATTGCTGATGCGCGTGCAACTGGCCGTGCCGGACAACACGCTGGTGAGCGCGGCGACCTACAACCAGCTGTTCACCATGCACGGCACGGTGATGATGTTCCTGTTCGCGGTGCCGGTGGTCGAGGCCTTCGCGGTGTACCTGCTGCCCGGCATGCTGGGCGCGCGGGACCTGCCGTTTCCGCGCCTCTCCGCCTACGCCTTCTGGGCCTATGCGATCGGCGGGCTGGCGTTCTTCTGCACCATCTTTTTCGGCGCCTCGCCCGACGGCGGCTGGTTCATGTACCCGCCGCTCACGGGTAAACAGCATTCGCCAGGGATCGGCGCCGACTGGTGGCTGTTGGGGATCGGCTTCATCGAGATCTCCGCCATCGCCGGCGCGATCGAGCTGATCATCGGCATCCTGTTCACTCGCGCGCCCGGCATGACGCTGTCGAAGATGCCGGTGTTCGCCTGGGCGATGCTGGTCACGGCGTTCATGATCGTGTTCGCCTTCCCGGCGATCATCGCCGGCACGTTGCTGCTGGAACTCGAGCGGGCCTTCGACTGGCCGTTCTTCATCCCGGCGCGCGGCGGCGATCCGTTGCTGTGGCAGCACTTGTTCTGGTTCTTCGGCCATCCGGAGGTCTACATCATCTTCCTGCCGGCCGCGGGGATGGTCTCGATGATGGTGCCCAGCCTGGTGCAGACGCGGCTTGCCGGTTACCGGGCCGTGGTGTGGGCCCTGGTCGGCGTCGGCGTGCTCAGCTTCGGGCTTTGGATCCACCACATGTTCACCGCCGGCCTGGGCAGCCTGGCCATGCACCTGACGTCGGCGGCCAGCTTCGCAGTTGCGATTCCGAGCGCGGTGCAGGTGTTCGCCTGGATCGCAACTTTCTGGAAGGGGCGGGTGCAGCTCAACGCGCCGACCCTGTTCCTGCTCGGGTTCCACTTCATCTTCGTGCTGGGCGGCCTGACCGGCGTGATGGTGGCGGTGCTGCCGTTCGACTGGCAGGTGCACGACAGCTATTTCATCGTCGCGCACCTGCATTACGTGCTGATCGGCGGCATGGTGTTCCCGATCTTTGCCGGGCTGTATTACTGGGTGCCGATCTTCAACGGGCACCGGCTCGACGAGCGGCTGGCGCGCTGGGCCTTCGGCGCCATGTTCGGCGGCTTCAACCTGGCCTTCTTCCCGATGCACATCAGCGGGCTGATGGGGATGCCGCGCCGGGTGGTGACCTATGCCGACGGCCTGGGCTGGAACTTCCTGAACCTGCTGTCGACCGTCGGCGCTTTCGTCTTCGCGGCCGGCGTCCTGTTGTGTTTCTTCGACGCCTTGCGGACCCTGCGCAGGCCCGAGCAACCGCACGGCAATCCATGGCGGGCACCCACGCTGGAATGGTTGCCGAGCGCGGAGTACGGCGTGCGCAGCGTGCCGCAGATCGGTTCGCGCGAACCGCTGTGGGACCAGCCGGCGCTGCTCGACGAAGTCGAGGCGGGGCGACACTGGTTGCCGGGAACGCTGTTCGGCGGCCGCGAGACGCTGATCACCAGTCCGGTGCGGGCGGAATTGCGCCACGTGCTGCTGCTGCCCGGGGACGGCTGGCTGCCGTTCGTTGCCGCGGTCGGCACTGCCGGCTTCTTTCTGCTGCTGACAGTGTCGTGGGTGGTCACCGCCTTCGGCTTCGGGCTGCTGTCGGTGGCCGCGATCGTGCTCTGGCTCTGGCAATCCGACCAGCCTGCGCCCGCTGAAACTGCGCAGGTGGGAGAGGGGGTGACCGTGCCCGTCGGCGCCGTCGGCCGCAAGTCCCATTCATGGTGGGCGATGGTGATCCTGCTGTGCGTGGACGCGACGGTGTTCGCTTCGATGGCGTTCGCCCACATCCACGTCTCGATGGCGCTCGACGTCTGCCCACCTCCCGGCGCCGTGCTGCCGCCAGTGCGCTGGGCGCTGGGATCGTCGCTGCTGTTGCTTGCGGGTTCGGCGTTGATGCTGTGGGCGCAATCGCGGATCGCGCGCGGCCCGACAGCCCAACCCTGCCAGACCGGACTGCGGTTCGCCGTGCTGGCCGCGATGGGATGCGTGGCCGCGTCGTTCGGGCTCGATCTGGGCAGCCATCTGCAGGCCGGCCTGTCGCCGAGGGCGATAGCCTGGGGCGCGACTGTGGCGGCATTGTTGGCCTGGCAGGGCCTGCATGCAGCATTGGCGCTCTCCATGGGGGCGTATGTGCTGGCGCGCTCGTGGAGCGGCAAGCTGTTGCCGCGCTCGCGTGCCACGTTCGACAACACGGC
>JAJAZH010000447.1 GCA_026785815.1 Ramlibacter sp.
GGTGCGATCTGTTCCCAGACCCCTGCTTCTGAGCGGACGGTCCGGTGCAAGGCTTGCGAATCCTGCTTCACTGCCCCCATGACGCGCAGCTTGACGCGGGCCAGCAAGTCGCCATCCCCGGGTTGGGGCGGGCAGATCCGGTCATCGAGCGATCGCAGGAGTGCGATGTCGATGCGGGTGGAACAGGCAGTCTTGTGATTTTCGCTCATACATGCGGTGAATGGCTCAAGCCCGCATTGTGCTTCAAACGCGAAATGCCCTCAGCAGCAGTCATCGACAGACGCAGCTTGTGCTGCGACCGGGTCATCAGCGTCTTGACGCTGCCCAGCGGCATCCCGGTCAGGCTCGCGATCTCGGACTGTGTGCAATCGCGGAAATAAGCCATTCCCAGCACCAGTCGCTCCTTGGGCGACAGTTGTCCCATCGAGATCTTGAGCAGGCTCGCGCATTCCGCGGCCGCCAGCAGTTCTTCCGGACCGGCGTCGTGACTCTCTTCGTCGGAAGGGGTCGCCGGCGCGTCGAGCTGGCCGCCATGGCTGCGCTTTTCCGAGCGGATCCGGTCGAGTGAGCGGCTGCGTGCGATGGTGGCCAGCCAGGCCAGCGGTTCTCCGCGGCCTTCCTCATAAACCGACAGGCTGCGCCAGACATGCAGGAAGACCTCGGCCAAGACGTCTTCGCAGTGCGATCCACCGACGATGCGGCGGACCCGGGCCAGCAGCCAGCTGGCCGTGCTGTTGTAGAGGGCTTCGAAGGCTTCGATGTCGCCCTGCGCTGCTGCCGCGATCAGCACCTTCAAGGCGTTGTTGCGTTCATCGCGTTGGGACGGCAAATCAGGTTCGCGCTCCCTCCGCTCCGGGCAGTCAATGCTGATTTCGGTGCGCGTGTCTGATGTGCTGAAGTCCATGATGACCCGATCAATTGCCAGTGAGAGCCTCGTTTGTCAGGCCCCGGAACGACCGAGTTTCGTTCGATACCGCACGCTTGACGTGTAGGAGGACATCGCGTCCATGGATCTGAATCCAGCTGTAAAACTCCCGCGTAAAGGATGAGCTTCTACAACCCAAATGGAATTCACCATGAACACCGCCACTCGCCTTTTCGCCGTCTCCACCCTCACCGCCTTGTTCGCCTTCTCGGCCCACGCCGACGAAGCCGACGGCTCGGAACGCGCCCTGAACTTCAACTCCACCCGCAGTGCAGCAGAAGTGCGCGCTGAAGCCCAGATGCCAGCGCGCATCACCAACCGCGGCACCGGCTTCATCGGCGTCACCGGTTCGGCTGTCAGCCGCGCCGCTGTCAAGGCCCAGGCCGCAGCTGCAGTTCGCAGCGGCCAGATCTCGCAAGGCGAAATCGGCCTGATGTAGAGCGGACGAAGTCGCCGGTCACTCCACTGGGCTGAAGCCCGGTGGCGCCGGTCACTTCGCTGGCTCGTCGGCAGTTGCGGCGGTGGCGAGCACGACAATCGCTGCATGAGCGATTCCTGCGTGCCGCTGCTGACCGCCGACGACCTGCTGCGCATCGCGCCGCCGCGCAACGGCGCGGCGCCCTGCCCCGCTTGCGCGGCGCTGGTGTGCGCTGGTTGGGAATCGGTCCCCGGATCATTCGAGCGAAACAACCTGCGACGGATCGGCAGCCTTCGACGTCCTGGCGGCGAAGAGCCGATGCTCGAAGAGCACCATCCGCACGGCACCAACGGCTGGTCGGCCGATGCTCCGATCGCTCCGGTTTTCTTCCCCTACAACCGCTGCACCGTCTGGCAGTGCGTCCGCTGCACGCGGGTGTTCCTGCGCTACACCGAATACGGCGGCTACTACCAGGAAGAACGGATTCGCGAACTGGCGCCGGAGCTGGTGACCGACGCTGCGCAGTGACCGATTGCCACCGATGCGATCGGTTCGCCCGCTCGCGGTCGGAGTGAGCCGCTGCGCCACCGGAATGTTGCGCTACCATCCGCGCATGGCGTCCCGCCCATTGGCATCCACCTTGCACCAGCGCTTGCGCAGCATGCGCGCTGTGCTGTTGTGGCTGGCCATGGTCATGGCGGTGGCGCAGCTGGTGGCGCTTCGCCACGGCTACAGCCACAGCCCGTCCGAAAGCGCCAGCGCTGCCGCCGGCAAACATGCTGGCGGACTGGCGCACTGCCCGACCTGCATCGTGGCCGCCGGCATCGGTGGCGCGGCGCCGGTCACGTCGGGCGTTTTGCTCCCAGCTCAGGCGCAGCAGCCGCTTCCCCTGCCGATCCTTGCTGCCGGGCAGTTCGCCCTGCAGCATCGCCCTTACGCCATCCGCGCGCCCCCCTCCTTCGCCTGCTGAAGCCCTCGAGTGCGTCCACCGCGGGTGCGGCATCGACGCCAAGTTTTTCAACGGCAACGGATGGAGACGGATCAATGCGCAAGTTTTTACCGGCGGGCCTCGTGCTTGCCTTGGGTTTCCCGCTGGTGGCGGTGGCCGACACAGCTTCCGACATCAATGCCCTGCGGCAGGAAATCGAGTCGATTCGCGGCGCTTACGAGCAGCGCCTGCAGGCCCTCGAGCAGCGGCTGAGAGCTGCCGAGGCCCGCGCGCCAGCGCCGACGGTCGACCCGTTCGCGACCAATGCGCCTGCAGCCGCCGGCGCAGCGCAGGCGGCTCGCGCGGGCGGCGGCGCCAACGCCTTCAATCCGGCGATCTCGCTGATCCTGTCGGGCAGCTACGGCCGCAGCACGCGCGATCCGGCCGACTACTCGGTGACGGGTTTCGCGCTGCCCGCCGGCAGCGAAGCCGGTCCGGCCGGACGCGGATTCAGCCTGTCGGAGAGCGAACTCTCGTTCAAGGCGAACATCGACCCATTCCTGCGCGGCGAGGCCCACATCGCGCTGCAACCCGACAACTCGGTCTCGGTGGAGGAAGCTTTCGTGCAGACCACCGGCATCGGCAA
>JAJAZH010000448.1 GCA_026785815.1 Ramlibacter sp.
CCCCTACCCGCCCCGGCCCCACCCCGCCGCGCCCCCCACTCTCCGCGGGGGCGCGCGCGCGCCCGCGGGCGTGTCGCCGCCCCCGTCGCGGGGCCCGCCGGAGAATTCGTGCGGGTAGCGGCCGGCGTGCTCCGGCGCGAGTCCGACCGTGTGCAGCAACTCGGCCACCCGCTCGCGGTGGCGTCCAATGTGCAGACCGTGCAGCATCAGCGGTTCGGCCAGGGTCTGGCCGACCGTCATGCGCGGGTTGAGCGACGAATACGGGTCCTGGAAAATGATCTGCAGCGATCGCCGGCGCGAGCGCAGTTGCGTGGCGTCGAGCGCGCCGAGGTCCTCGCCTTCGAACAGCACCCGGCCGTCCGTGCTCTCGATCAGGCGCAGCACCAGCCGACCCAGCGTCGACTTGCCGCAACCCGACTCGTCGACGACGCCCAGCGTTTCGCCGGCAGCGATCGTCAGGTCGACGCCGTCGACCGCGCGCACGGCGCCGCTGACCCGGCCCAGCAGGCCACGCCGAACCGGAAAGTGCTTGACCAGGCCATGGACCTGCAGCAGCGGCGCGGTGCTCATCCGGCGACTGCCTCGGAGGCTTCAGCCATCAGTTGCGCCGGTTCCAGAGGAGCGCGCCAGCATGCCGACAGGTGCTGGATGCCGACCTCGCGCAGCGGCGGCGCCTCGGCGCGGCAGCGGTCGATCACGAACGGGCAACGGTCGGCGAAGTTGCACCCGGGCGGCCGCCGCAGCGGACTGGGCACCTGGCCCTCGATCGAGGCCAGCCGCCCCCGCTCGACGTCGAGCCGGGGAATCGATCCGAGCAGGCCCACCGTGTACGGGTGCTGCGGTTGCGCGAACAGCTGCGCGACCGGTGCGCGCTCGACCACGCGACCGGCGTACATCACCACCACCTCGTCGGCCACTTCCGCGACCACTCCGAGATCGTGGGTGATCAGGATCACGGCGGCGCCGGTCTCGCTTTGCAGCGTCCGGATCAACTCCAGGATCTGGGCCTGGATGGTCACGTCCAGCGCGGTCGTCGGTTCGTCGGCGATCAGCAGGCGCGGCTCGCAGGCCAGCGCCATGGCGATCATGGCGCGCTGGCGCATGCCGCCGGACAGCTTGTGCGGGTAGTCGTGAAAGCGCTGCTCCGGGGCCGGGATCCGGACTTTGCGCAAGGCCCCGAGCGCCTGCTCCACCGCCTCGGCGCGGGTGATGGACCGATGCCGCAACAGGCCCTCGACGATCTGTTCGCCGATGGTGAAAGCGGGGTTCAGCGACGACATCGGCTCCTGGAAGATCATCGCCATCCCGTTGCCGCGCAGGTCCTGCATCTCGCGCGCCGGCGCGCCGACCAGCTCGCGCCCTTCGAACTTGATCGACCCGCCGCGGATGATGCCGGGCGGGGTCGGCACCAGGCCCATGATCGACAGCGAGGTCACGCTCTTGCCGCAACCCGACTCGCCGACGATCGCCAACGTGCGGCCGGCCTCGACCGAGAAGCTCACGCCATCGACGGCGGGGAATTCACCGTCGTCGGTGCTGAAATGGGTCCGCAGATCGACCACCTCGAGCAAGGCCATCAGCGCGGACCCCTGCGTTGCGCGTGAAAGCGCTCGATCGATGCTTCGATCTCGGCGCGGTCTGTCAGGCCGGTCGCGTCGTGGCGTCCCGGCAGGCAGGCCAGGAACGGCTGGAAACGCTCCAGGCTCTTGCGGTACAGGCGCTCGAGTTCCTCTAACGGCTGCTCGTGGTCGTCGACCCGGATGTCGAGCTGCAGATAGTCCTCGTCGCCATGGATTCGCAAGGCGGCAGCCTGCTTGCCGCGCTTGTCGCCACCGGCGGCCTCGCCCGCAGCCATGGCCGCCAGCAGCCGCTCGGCCAGCGGCAGGCCCTGCGTGTCGCGAAACGCCTGCGCCGTCGACTGCAGGACCGCCGGACCGGCCAGCATGTTGCCAGCGACGCTGAAATCGGGGAACAGCAGGTGGCCGCACCAGTCGACACAGGCCGTGCCGGTATGGGCTGCGGGTTCGCCGGTGAGGGGAAGGATGTGGAGCTGGCGCTGGGCCCGGCCTTCGTCGGCGTTGGTCAGGTGGTTGACGACTTCCTGCGCCGGTAGGCCGGCGGACAGTTGCGCCATCCCGCCAGGCCCGTACAGCGGGTTCATCAACGCCTGCGTGCTGAGAGCGCCGACACCGCGCCGGGTGTGCACGCACAGGGCGCCCACTGCAAAAAAGCGGCTGGCAATGGCCACGCCGAAACGGCCTTCATCGTCCCGCGCCAGGATCGACCATGTCATCGAACCATCCTCATTATTTTTGGTCAGCAACCTGTTGGCAGGGACTCAAGCAAGAAATCGGCCCGATGCTAGCATGCCAACACAAGAGGCCCGGCTGGCAGGCGCTGAGAGGCACCCAGCCCGCAGCCGCACCGTCCTGTCGACATCGCTGCCGCGCGAGACTCACAGGTCAGAAAACGACCTATTGACTCTCCTCCTCCAATCGTGCACAGGGTCACCCATTTGGGCGATGCCGGGGCGACAACCACGGCGCTCAATGCAATCTTTGCGAAGGAGATTGCCATGCATGCCGTGTTTTCACCGGGCGAACTTGCGCTACCGCGCGCACGTCGGGAATCCGGGTTCCCGCATTCGGTCCGCCATGCGCTGCGCTGGGGCGCCATCGTGGCGCTGGGACTGGCCGCTGCGGCCTTGCTGTCCTACGGGATCTCTGTTTTCGAGACCAGCGTGGCTACCCAGCTGACTGCTGGAAACCTGCAGCACGGCTTCAGCCTGGCCGAAAGAGCGGATGCGCCGGACCCCTTCCTGCAGCAAAAATGGGACGCGAAGCTCGAGGAGCTGCCGACGCAGTTCTAGCGGTGGAAGCCAGGGCCTGAGCCTGAACAGGCCCTAGACCTTCCACTTCTCCAGCAGCTTCTGCGCGCCCAGGCTGTCGTAGCTTTCGAACGGCTGGTGGATCCAGGGATTGGTCGGCAGGAACTCCACCGAGTAATCGGGCTGGAAGGCCGACACGCCCTTGGCCCAGATCACCGCGCTGCGCAGTTCGGTGATCGGCTGGTAGTTGTTGCGCAGCAGGTCGATCACCGAATGCAGGGTCTTGCCCGAGTCGGCCAGGTCGTCCACCAGCAGCACCCGGCCCGCGATCTCGCCCCTGGGCGTGGTGATGAAGCGAGCGATGTCCAGGTGGCCTTGCCGGGTGCCGGCCTCGGCCCGGTACGAGCTGGTCGACATGATCGCCAGCGGCTTGTCGAAGATGCGCGACAGGATGTCGCCCGGACGCATGCCGCCGCGGGCCAGGCACAGAATGGTGTCGAACTGCCAGCCCGACTGGTGCACCTTGATCGCCAGCTTTTCGATCAGGTTGTGGTACTCGTCGTAGCTGACATACAGGTGCTTGCCGTCTTCGGTCAACATGGTGTGTTCCTGGTTCGAATGACAAAAGGGCCGGACCCTCCGGCTGCAACGGGCGTCCGCCGTTACGGCAGGTAAGGATGCCGCATCATGATGGTGTGGTCGCGGTCCGGGCCGGTCGAGATGATGTCGATCGGCACGCCGGTCACCTGCTCGATGCGTTGCAGGTACAGACGGGCGTTGACCGGCAGCCGGTCGTAGTCGGTGACGCCGACCGTGCTGTCGCTCCAGCCCGGCAGAGTCTCGTACACCGGCTTGCAACGGGCGATTTCGTCGGCTCCGAGCGGCAGGATGTCGGTATGCTCGCCGTCCAGTTCGTAACCGGTGCACAGCAGCAGTTCCTCCAGGCCGTCGAGCACGTCGAGCTTTGTCAGGCACAACCCGGACAGGCCGTTGACCTGCGCCGAGCGCTTGAGCAATGCGGCGTCGAACCAGCCGCAGCGGCGGCTGCGCCCGGTGGTCACTCCCTTTTCGGCGCCGACAGTGGACAGGTGATAACCCACCGTGCCCGGCTGCTCCCAGTCCAGCTCGGTCGGGAACGGCCCGCCGCCGACCCGGGTGCAGTAGGCCTTGGTGATGCCCAGGATGTAGTGCAGCATTCCCGGCCCGACGCCGGCGCCGGCCGACGCATTGCCAGCGACGCAGTTGCTGGAGGTGACGTACGGGTAGGTGCCATGGTCGACATCCAGCAGCGTGCCCTGGGCGCCCTCGAACAGCAGGTTGTCGCCGTGCAGGTGGGCCTCGTTCAGCTCGCGTGAGACGTCGGCCATCATCGGCCGGAGTAGCTCGGCGTGCTTCATCGACTGGTCGAACACCTGCTGGTAGTCCACCGCGGGCGCGTTCAGGTACTTCGTGAGCATGAAGTTGTGCAGCTCCAGCACCACCTTGAGTTTTTCAGCGAAGCGCCC
Organism: Ramlibacter sp.; assembly: GCA_026785815.1. GTDB lineage: Bacteria > Pseudomonadota > Gammaproteobacteria > Burkholderiales > Burkholderiaceae_C > Ramlibacter. Next base: position 4,333 of record JAJAZH010000448.1, read on the forward strand.
CGGATGCTTGAGGTCCTGCACCCGCAGCGCGCGCCGCGCTACCTTGTCTTCGTAAGCCGGGCCGATGCCGCGGCCAGTGGTGCCGATCTTTTCACTGCCGCCCTGCTCGCGCAGCGTTTCCCGCGCCACGTCCAGCGCCGCGTGGTAGGGCAGGATCAGCGGGCAGGCCTCGCTGATGCGAAGCCGCGAACGGACCTCGACGCCGGCCTTCTCCAGCCCTTCGATTTCCTCGAACAGCTTGGCGGCCGACAGCACCACACC
>JAJAZH010000449.1 GCA_026785815.1 Ramlibacter sp.
ATGCCGATCTGGCGCGACAAGCTGTTCGCGCTGATGCACCGCAACGCCGCGCCGGTCACCGATTTCTTCCGCATTCCCGGCAACCGCCTGGTGGAGCTGGGCTCGCAGGTGGAGATCTAGCGGCCGGCCCCTGGCCAGCCAGCATCACTGGCGTGCGGCGAACTTCTCCACCAGTGCGGTGGGGCCTGAGACGATCAGGATATCGCCCGACTCGACGAAGGTGTCGGCCTGGGCGTGGGTGAAATCGGCATGGCGGCGCTTGAGGCCGACGATGGTGATCCCGTACTTCTGGCGCAGGTTGGATTCACTCAGCGTCATCTGCCACGCCTCTCGCGGCGCGGCGGTCTTGGCGATGGCGAAACCGTCGTCGAACTCGATGAAGTCAATCATGCGTCCGGTGACCAGGTGCGCCACCCGCTCGCCCATCGCCGCTTCCGGGTAGACCACGTGCTTCACGCCGACCCGTTCCAGGATCTGGCCGTGCTTGACCGAGACCGCCTTGGCCCAGATGTCGCGCACGCCCGCTTCCTCCAGCGCCAGCACCGTCAATACGCTGGCCTCGATGTCGCTGCCGATGGCCACCACCGCCCGCTCGATGTCCTTGGCGCCAAGCTGGCGCAGGGCCTCGCTGCGGGTGGAGTCGGCCTGCACCACGTGGGTCAGGCGCTCGGACCAGCGCTGCACGATCTCGGCGTCCTCGTCGATCGCCAGCACCTCGTGGCCGAGGCGGATGAGCGATTCGGCGACCGCGCCGCCAAAGCGGCCCAGGCCTACTACCAGCACGATGTCGCGTTTTGATTCGGTCTTGTCAGCCAATGATTGGGCGCTCCTCTGGGTAGCGATACAGCCTGCTATGCCCGCGCAGGGCCAGCGCGGTGGCGAGAGTCACCAATCCTACGCGCCCCACGAACATCAAGCCGACCAGGATCGCCTGGCCGGCCGGCGGCATCTGCCCGGTGATGCCGGTCGACAGGCCCACGGTGAAGCTGGCCGAGATCGCCTCGAACAGGACGTCCTGCAGCGGGAAGTCGGTGACGCTGAGCAGGGCCAGGGTGCCCACCGCCAGCAGCGTCAGCGCCATCAGCACCACGGTCAACGCCAGGCGCAGGCTCTGCTCCGGTATCCGGCGGCCGAAGGCGGCCGTATCGCGATTGCCGCTGACCTCGGCCCAGACCGCGAGCCCCAGCAGGAAGAAGGTGGTGACCCGGATGCCGCCGGCAGTGCTGGCGCTGCCGCCGCCGATGAACATCAGCACCCAGTTGATGGCCTGGGTCTCGATGCTGGTTGCGCCCATGTCGATGGTGTTGAACCCGGAGGTGCGCGCGGCGACCGAGTGGAACATCACGCTGGTCCACTTCCCAGTCGCATCCAGTGCCCCCAGCGTGTCCGGGTTGCGCCATTCGTACAGGCCGATGCCCAGCGCGCCCGCCGCTATCAGCACTCCGCTGCCCGCCACGGTGATCTTGGTGTGCAGCGACCAGCGGGAAAACCCGAACCCGTTCTGCCGCAGCTCGTGCATGACCGGAAAGCCCAGTCCGCCGATCAACACCGCGAGCATGATCGGCAGGATGAACAGCGGGTCTGCGGCGAACTGGGTGAGGCTGTCGGACCAGGTCGAGAACCCGGCGTTGTTGAACGCCGAGACTGCCTGGAACAGCCCATGCCAGGCGGCCTCGCCCCAGTCCATCCCATATCCGGCACGCAGGCGGAGCGCCAGCAGGGCCGCGGTCACCAGCTCCACGGCCAGGGTGGCCACCAGCGCGACCTTGATCACCCCGGTGACGTTGCCCAGGCCGGTGCGGGTTTCGGCATGCGCCACCAGGCGTGCGCCCAGGTCGAGCCGTCCGGACACCATAAGGGCGAGCAGGGTGGCACCGGTCATGATGCCGAAGCCGCCGGCCTGGAACAGGCCCAGAATGATCCACTGGCCGAAAGTCGACCAGTAGGTCGGCGTATCGACCACTACCAGACCGGTCACGCACACCGCAGAGGTCGCGGTGAACAGGGCGGTCAGCAGCGGCGCGGAACGTCCGTCGGCGCTGGCGGCGGGCAGCATCAGCAGCAGCGTGCCGACCAGGATCGCGGCGAGGAACGCCAGCGGGACCAATCGCGCCGGATGTCGGATGCCGCTGCGCTGCAAGGTAGGGCCGCCCGGTCAGGAATCGCGCTTGGGGCGCGGATTGTGTCATGGCCGTCCGGCTGCGGCCATTGGCGGCACGTCTGTCGGCCATCGCGGCCGCGGCGATGGACCGGGATCGGCCAGCCGACCGCCGTGCACTTGGTCATAATGGCCGCATGACCGAAGACCGCATCCTCACCGCCGCCGCGACCCGCGAAGACGAGGTCCTGGAGGCCAGCATCCGGCCCCGGAAGCTGGACGAGTACCTGGGGCAGAAGCCGGTCCGCGAGCAGCTTGCGATCTACATCGAGGCCGCGCGCGGCCGCGGCGAGGCCATGGACCATGTGCTGATCTTCGGGCCGCCCGGCCTGGGCAAGACCACGCTCAGCCACGTCATCGCCAACGAGCTGGGGGTGAACCTGCGCGTCACTTCCGGCCCGGTGATCGAGAAAGCCGGCGACCTGGCCGCGCTGCTGACCAACCTGCAGCCGCACGACGTGCTGTTCATCGACGAGATCCACCGCCTCTCGCCGGTGGTGGAGGAAGTGCTGTACCCGGCGATGGAGGATTTCCAGATCGACATCATGATCGGCGACGGCCCGGCCGCGCGCTCGATCAAGCTGGACCTGCCGCCGTTCACCCTGATCGGGGCGACCACCCGCGCCGGCCTGCTCACCGCGCCGCTGCGCGACCGCTTCGGCATCGTCCAGCGCCTGCAGTTCTACGACACCCAGGAGCTGACCCAGATCGTGCGGCGCTCGGCCCGGATCATGGACATCGACTGCGCGCCGGAAGGCGCGGTGGAGATCGCCAACCGCTCGCGCGGCACCCCGCGCATCGCCAACCGGCTACTGCGCCGGGTCCGCGATTTCGCCCAGGTGCGCGCCCAGGGCCGCATCGACCACGACGTGGCCAAGGCCGCGATGGGCATGCTGAACGTGGATCCGGAAGGCTTCGATGAGCTGGACCGGCGCCTGCTGCGGCTGATCATCGAGAACTTCGACGGCGGACCGGTCGGGGTGGAATCGCTGTCCGCGGCGCTGTCGGAAGAGCGCGGCACGCTGGAGGATGTGATTGAACCCTACATGATCCAGCAGGGCTTTCTGGTGCGCAGCGCACGCGGGCGCATGGCCACGCGCAAGGCCTACCTGCATCTTGGG
>JAJAZH010000450.1 GCA_026785815.1 Ramlibacter sp.
ACCCTGAGTGCCCAATGAAAAAAGGGCCCGAAGGCCCTTTTGGTACTCCCTGATGAACAGGAAAGTCTTAGTAGCTGCTGCGGCCACCGCCGCCGCCGCCATAGCCGCCACCGCCGCCGCTGCGGCTTCCACCGCCACCGCCGCCGCCGTAACCACCACCGCCGCCGCCGCCACCGTAGCCGCCACCGCCGCCACCAGTGCCACCGCCGCCGCCGAAGCCGCCGCTACGCGGAGCGCGAGCTTCCATCGGGCGTGCTTCGTTGACCACGAGACCGCGGCCACCGATTTGCTGGCCGTTCATGCCTGCGATTGCGGCTTGCGCCTCGGCATCGTTGGACATCTCGACAAAACCGAAGCCTTTGGAGCGGCCGGTGTCACGTTCCATCATGACCTTGGCGCTGGAGACGGTGCCGTACTGGCTGAAAGCCTGTTCCATGTCACTGTCGCGGTACGAATAGGGGAGGTTCCCCACGTAAAGTTTGTTGCCCATCATTGGACTCCATCATCAAAAAAAAACGCACGAAGCGATGGGGAGTCCGACACGCAATCACAAACCGAAAAACTTCACTTCGAAGACGCGAAACTGACCATTCACCGCAGACCTTGTGCTGGGGTCACCCCGGCAGCACCGGATGATTATGATCGAAATTCGGGCCGAACGGGAAAATACCGTCAACCCTCGCCGTCCCGGGCTTCGGCATAGTACCGCCAACGCCCCGTGGCCTGGCGCATCACCAGGATCTGGCGCTCGTGCAGCTGGACATAGAGGTTGGTCGCGGTGAGACCAAGGTCCTTACAGATCTCCTCGCTCGACAGTTCGAGCCATTCCCGCATCAGGAAGGCCCGGCCCAGGGCCGGCGTGGTGTCGCTATCGGAGATCGCGCCAGCGGCGCTGCAGCAGCACATCTTCTGGGGCACGCTGCTGGCAGCCCTGGCCATCTACGGCCCGGGCGCCTGGTCGCTGGAACGCCTGCTCTGGCCGCGCTTTCACCAGTTCACTTCGCGGTCGGGAGTCGAGCCGATGCGGTGAATCGAGAGGTCGGCTCCTTCGTACTCTTCTTCCTGCGACAGTCTCAGAGGCGAGACCGCCTTGATGCCCGCATAAAGAACGTATCCGGCCAGCAGCGCCCAGCCGACCCCCATTGCCGTGCCGATCAGCTGGGCACCGAAGCTGACGCCACCCAGGCCGCCGAGCGCCTTGCTGCCGAAGATTCCGGCGGCGATTCCGCCCCAGGCGCCGCACAGCCCGTGCAAGGGCCAGACCCCGAGCACATCGTCGATCTTCCAGCGGTTCTGTGTCAGCGTGAACATGATCACGAACACCGCTCCGGCAACGGCGCCGACCGCCAGCGCGCCCAGCGGATGCATCACATCGGAGCCGGCGCACACCGCCACCAGGCCGGCGAGCGGCCCGTTGTGCACGAAGCCGGGATCGTTGCGACCGGCGGCCAGCGCTGCAAGCGTGCCGCCGACCATGGCCATCAGCGAATTCACGGCCACCAGGCCCGAGATCTTGTCGATGGTCTGGGCGCTCATCACGTTGAAACCGAACCAGCCGACCGTCAGGATCCAGGCGCCGAGCGCCAGGAACGGAATATTGGATGGCGGATGCGCCGAAATCGCGCCGTCCTTGCGGTACCGGTTGCTGCGAGCGCCGAGCAAGACCACCGCCGGCAACGCCAGCCAGCCACCCAGGGCGTGAACCACGACCGAGCCTGCGAAATCGTGGAACTCCGCGCCCGTGACGTCCTTGATCCAGGCCTGGATGCCGAAGCGCTGGTTCCAGGCCACCCCTTCGAACAGCGGATAGATCAGGCCGACGATGACCGCAGTGGCGAACAACTGGGGCCCGAACCGCGCGCGCTCAGCGATCCCGCCTGAAATGATGGCGGGAATCGCGGCTGCGAACGTCAACAGGAAGAAAAACTTCACCAGCTCGTAGCCGTTGCGGGCCGCCAGCTGCTCGGCACCGACGAAAAAGTTGGTGCCGTAAGCGACCGCGTAGCCGACCATGAAATAGACCACTGTCGACACCGAAAAGTCGACCAGGATCTTGACCAGGGCGTTGACCTGGTTCTTCTTTCGCACGGTGCCGAGTTCGAGGAAGGCGAAACCGGCGTGCATGGCAAGCACCATGATTCCGCCGAGCAAAATGAACAAGGCGTCCGAGCCCTGCTTGAGTGCGTCCATGAGATCCTCCTCTTTGGAATGAGTTGAGTTGCGTTGGTGCAGTAGTGTGGCGGCGACGCCCGGCGCACCCCGAAGAATCAAGAAAACTGCGCAGATGTGTGCTCTATCCAGGGCGTCGGTTGGGCGCATGGGTCGACGGGATGGATTGATATACTGACACGCAGCGCCGATTTGCCACAGCTTGCGGGCGCTCAATAAATGCAGCTAAAGACCGAAAGCCCACGACCCGGCCTCGTTTCCTTAGCGATGCCGGGTTTTCTTTTGCTTTCCTGAAATGATCGTTTCGCCCCAGTCGATGTCTTTCAGCCAACCGCTCGCGCTGCGCAGCGCAGCGTCGGTTCGCGACTACTCGCTCGCGTACGAAACCTGCGGCACGCTCAACACCCGACGCAGCAACGCCGTCCTGATCTGCCATGCGCTGAACGCTTCGCACCATGTCGCCGGGAGCTATGCCGGCCAGGCCGATTCGACCGGCTGGTGGGACACGATGATCGGCCCCGGCAAACCGGTCGACACCGACCGCTTCTTCGTGATCGGCGTCAACAACCTGGGCTCGTGCTTCGGCTCCACCGGGCCGATGCACGTCAATCCGGACACCGGCCAGGTCTACGGCGCGGACTTCCCGGTGGTGACGGTGGAAGACTGGGTCGATGCCCAGGCCCGCCTGCTCGACGCGCTCGGTATCGAACGGCTGGCGGCGGTGATGGGCGGCAGCCTGGGCGGCATGCAGGCCCTGTCGTGGACCCTGCAGTATCCGCAGCGGGTCCGGCACGGCGTGGTGATCGCCAGCGCGCCCAACCTGACAGCCGAGAACATCGCCTTCAACGAAGTCGCGCGCCGCGCGATCGTGACCGACCCGGACTTTCACGGCGGCAATTTCTACCGGCATGGGGTGGTGCCCAAGCGCGGCTTGCGGATCGCCCGGATGATCGGCCACATCACCTACCTGTCCGACGACGTGATGAACGAGAAATTCGGCCGCCGTCTGCGCAGCGCGGTGGCAAGCGGCAGCGATGCGCCCGACGGCGTTGACCTGCGCTACACCACGCAGGAGATCGAGTTCCAGATCGAGAGCTACCTGCGCTACCAGGGCGACAAATTCAGCGAGTATTTCGACGCCAACACCTACCTGTTGATCACCCGCGCCCTCGATTACTTCGACCCGGCGCTGAAATTCGAAGGCAACCTGGCCAAGGCGCTGGCGCGAGCGAGCGCCAACTTTTTGCTGGTGAGCTTCACTACCGACTGGCGCTTCGCTCCGCGCCGCAGCCGGGAGCTGGTCAAGGCCTTGCTCGACAACCAGCGCAGCGTGAGCTACGCCGAGATCGACGCCCCGCACGGCCACGACGCGTTCCTGCTGGAAGATCCGCGTTACCTGGGCGTGGTCCGTTCCTACTTCGATCGCATCGCGCTGGAAGTGGTGGCGTCATGAGCGACCGGCTGACCATGGAATCAATCGCGCGGCTGGTGCCCGAGGGCTCCCGCGTGCTCGACCTGGGCTGCGGCGACGGCGCGCTGCTCGACCACCTGCAGCGCGAGCGCGGCTGCCAAGGTTACGGCATCGAGATTGCCGACGGCAACCTGCTGGCCTGCGTCAAGCGGGGCGTCAACGTGATCCAGCTCAACCTCGACGAAGGGCTGGCGATGTTCGACGACCGCTCCTTCGACGTGGTGCTGCAGATCGACACCCTGCAGCACCTGCACAACGCCGAGACCATGCTGGTAGAGACGGCGCGTGTCGGCCGGGTCGGGATCGTCGCCTTCCCCAATTTCGCGCACTGGCCGAACCGGCTCTCGATCGCCCGGGGCCGGATGCCGGTCACCAAGCGGCTGCCTTATCAGTGGTACGACACCCCCAATATCCGGGTCGGCACCTTCAAGGATTTCTAAGTGCTGGCGACCAAGAACCGGCTGGGCATCCTGGACGCTTTCGGCCTGCAGGAAGGCAGCGAAGTGCGCTTGCTGCCGAACTTACGCGCCGGCACCGCGGTGTTCAAGTTCGAACGTGGCTAGGCCGCGCAACGCTCACGCCGGAACCGGCTGCCGTCGCAGGTATTGCAGCGTCAATGCCACCAGCACCAGGCCGATGCCCAGCAGGTCGGAGATGAGAGCCGGATAGACCAGCGCAAAGCCGGCCACGATCAGCATGCAACGTTCGATCCAGGTCGCACGCTTGAGCGCCCAGCCCTGGAAGCCGGCCGCCAGGGCCGCGACACCGAGTGCGGCCGTGAAGGTCACCTCGGCGATCGACCACCAGTTGGCGCTGGCAAGCGCTTTGGAAGAACCCATCAGCAACAATCCCTGCCCGCTCGGATCGAGCACGAACATGAAAGGCACGAGGAAAGCGGGGATGGTGTACTTCCAGCACTGCATCGTGGTCTTGTACGGATCGCCGCCGGTGATCGCGGCCGCGGCAAACGGCGACAGCGCAGTCGGTGGCGAGACCTCAGAGAGCACGGCGTAATAGAAGATGAACATGTGGGCGGCAAAATCGGGCACGCCGAGCTTGATCAGCGCCGGCGCCGCAATCACCGCGCAGATGATGTAGGAGGCCGTCACCGGTACGGCCAGCCCAACGATCCAGACCACCAGTGAGGTGTAGATCGCCGTCAGCAGCAACGAGCCACCGGCCAGGTCGATCACGATCGAGCTGAACTTCAGGCCCAGCCCGGTGAGCGTGACCACGCCGACGATGATGCCGGCGCCGGCGCAGGTTGCCGCCACGTTGAGCACACCGACCGAGCCGGCTTGCAGCGCCTTGATCAGGTTCGAGTTCCAGAACTTGCGCCCGATCGAGCCGTTCCGGCTGAACAGGTCGTACGGGACCAGCGCGCATTCCGGCCGCAACATGCTGGTGAGAAGCGCCACCACGGTCGCCCAGAACACCGAGAGCACCGGCGAGAAGCCCCACATCATGAACACCACGATCGAGATCAGCGACAGGAAGTGGAACCAGTACTTGCGCGTCAGGTTCCAGACCGAGTCGACCTGCTCGAACACCGCGTTGCCCATGCCGTACTTGCGAGCGTCGATCTCGACCATCAGGAACAGCGCGAGGTAGAACAGCAGCGTCGGGATCACCGCCATCAACAGCACGTCGAGATACGAGATCTTCAGGAACTCGGCGATCAGGAAGGCGGCGGCGCCCAGCACCGGGGGCGAGATGATCGCGCCCAGCCCACCCGCGGCCAGCAAGCCACCGGCGGCATTGCGCTCATAGCCGACCTTGGCCAGCATCGGCCAGGCCACAGAGCCCAGGGTCACCGTGGTGGCGACACCGGACCCGGACGGTCCCCCCAGCAGAAACGAAGCCAATACCACGGTGCGGCCGGCGCCGGTCGGTTTGCCGCCCATCGCCGAAAAGGAAAAGTCGATGTAGAACTTGCCGGCGCCCGAAAACTGCAGGAAGGCGCCGAAGATCGTGAACAGGATGATCAGCGACGACGAGACGTCGACCGCGACCCCGAAGATGCCTTCGAGCGTCATGTAGAGATGGCCGATCAGGCGCCCGACCTCGTAGCCCTTGTGGGTCCAGGGCGCCGGCAGGTAAGCGCCGAACAGCGCATACAACACGAAGACGCTGGTCACGGCCGGCATGATCCAGCCGGTGGTGCGTCGCATGGCTTCCAGCACCAGCAAGATCAGGGCGATCCCGAAGAAGATGTCCCACGGGTTGGGCGTGGTGTTGCGGTCGTTGAAGTCGTCGCCGCCGACGATCACATAGGTCACCAGCGCGATTGCCAGCAGGGCGGCGATCCAGTCCCACCACATGACCCGGTGCCGGAA
>JAJAZH010000451.1 GCA_026785815.1 Ramlibacter sp.
CCCCACACCCGCGTCAGCTGCTCGGGCCCCCCCCGGGCGCGGGCGCCCCCGCCCAGGGCGCCGGCCCCGATGGCCGCCGCCGTGCCTGCAGCGCCGAAAGTCGACTCCGGGATGATCGAATTCGACATGGGGACGCTGTCGCTGGATTTGCCGGCCACCTCCGCACCCGCGCCGGCCCCGTCAACGTCATCGTCCAGCGCTAGCGCCCTCGCGGTGCACGACTCCGGCAACGCGCCCCTGATCAGCCTGGACGGCGGCAGCACCGGCGGCTTCGAAGTCGACAGCCCCAGCGACGACCCGCTCGCCACCAAGCTGGCCCTGGCCCAGGAGTTCAACGCCATCGGCGACCCGGACGGCGCCCGCAGCCTGGCGGAGGAAGTCGTCGCTGAAGCTTCGGGTGATCTGAAGACCCGGGCCCAGCGCTTCCTGGCCGAAATCAACTGACGGAATGCTGGCGTCGACGCTTTGGGTGGTGGGGCCTGATGGCCGCTCCCAGAGCTCTGATTGAGGCGCCTTGGCGTCGCCCTCAGGACGCAGGGTGAAGTCGATGCGGTTGGCCCTCGGTATCAGCTACAACGGACAAGCCTACGAAGGCTGGCAGAGCCAGGCCTCGGCCCGCGCCGTCCAGGACCACCTCGAAGCCGCCCTGACCAAGTTCTGCGCGCAGCGGGTGTCGACCGTCTGCGCCGGCCGCACCGATGCCGGCGTGCACGCGCTGATGCAGGTCATTCACTTCGACAGCGCGGTCGAGCGCGAAGAATTCTCCTGGATCCGCGGCACCAACCGCTACCTGCCCGCGGACATTGCTGTGGAGTGGGCACGCGCCGTCCCCGACGCTTTTCACGCGCGTGCCGTCGCGATCGCGCGCCGCTACAGCTACATCATCCGGGAGTCCGTGGTGCGGCCCAGCGTCGATGCTGGCCGCGTGGGCTGGGTGTTCCGGCCGCTCGACGGCGAGGCCATGCGGCAAGGCGCTCGATTCCTGTTGGGGGAGCACGATTTCACCTCCTTCCGCGCTTCCGCCTGCCAGGCGCGCAGCCCCGTCAAGACGCTCAATCGGATCGAAATCACGCAGCGTGGCGCTTACTGGCGATTCGACTTCGAGGCCAACGCATTCCTGCACCACATGATCCGCAACCTGATGGGCTGCCTGCTGGTGGTCGGCCAGAAGCAGCAGCAGCCGTCGTGGATGGCGCAGGTGCTGCGGGCGCGCGACCGCGACGCAGCGGCGCCAACATTCTCGGCTGCAGGGCTTTACTTCCTGGGCCCGGTGTACGAAGACCATTGGCAGTTGCCGGTCAGGACCCCTGCGTATGATTGGTTGCCATGAATTCCGGCCCTCCCGCGGCGCAACGCACGCGCATCAAGATCTGCGGCATGACGCGCGAGCAGGATGTCGATGCAGCCGTCGCTGCGGGCGCTGACGCGGTCGGTTTCGTTTTGTATGAACCCAGCGCGCGCTACGTCGCTTTGCCCCGCGCAGCGCAACTCGCGCGTCGACTCCCGCCCTTCGTCACCCCAGTGCTGCTCTTTGTCAATGCGCTCGCCCAGGAGATCCAGGACGCCTGCGCCGAAGTCGGTGCTGCAGTGGTCCAGTTCCACGGCGACGAGACCCTTGAACAGTGCCTGGCGGCGACCGCGAACGGCGCCCGCCCCTTCCTGCGCGCCGCGCGAATTCCCCTGGACTCGTCGCAAGCCTTCGACTTGGTAAACTTCGCTTCCGTTTACTCCAGCGCCCAGGCCATCCTGCTCGACGCCCATGTCGAGGAATACGGCGGCGGCGGCAAGGCATTCAATTGGTCACGTCTTCCTCCAAGCGTCAACGCTCACCTCGTCTTGTCTGGTGGGTTGACGCCTGCAAACGTGACCGATGGCATCCAGCAGGTGCGGCCGCGGTGCAGATCGCTGTCCGTTGATGTGAGCTCCGGCGTCGAGCGCGACGGCCCTGGTCAAAAGGGCATCAAGGACCCGGAAAAGATCCATCAGTTTGTCGCGGCCGTGCGTGCCGCCGACAGGCTTCTTGCCCTGAATCAACATGATTTCCTATCAACAACCTGACGTCGCCGGTCACTTCGGCATCTACGGCGGCAGCTTCGTCAGCGAGACGCTGACCCACGCGATCAACGAGCTGCGCGAGGCTTACGCGAAGTACCAGCACGACCCGGAGTTCCTCGAGGAATTCCGTTATGAGCTCAAACACTTCGTCGGGCGCCCGTCCCCGATCTACCACGCGGCCCGCACCAGCCGCGAGATGGGCGGCGCGCAGATCTATTTCAAGCGCGAGGACCTGAACCACACCGGCGCCCACAAGATCAACAACGCGATCGGCCAGGCCATGCTGGCGCGCCGGATGGGCAAGCCGCGCATCATTGCCGAGACCGGCGCCGGCCAGCACGGCGTCGCGACAGCCACCATCTGCGCCCGCTACGGGCTCGAATGCGTGGTCTACATGGGCAGCGCCGACGTCAGCCGCCAGAGCCCGAATGTGTACCGGATGAACCTGCTGGGCGCCACGGTCGTGCCGGTCGAGTCCGGCAGCAAGACCTTGAAGGACGCACTGAACGAGGCCATGCGCGACTGGGTCACCCATGTCGAGAACACCTTCTACATCATCGGCACGGTCGCCGGCCCGCATCCTTATCCGATGATGGTGCGCGACTTCCAGAGCGTGATCGGCAACGAGTGCATTGTGCAGATGCCCGACATGGCGGGCGGCCAGCCCGACGTCGTCATGGCGTGCGTGGGCGGCGGCAGCAACGCGATGGGAATCTTCCACCCCTACATCCCGTTCGAAAACACGCGCTTGATCGGGGTCGAGGCAGCAGGCGAAGGGCTCGACAGCGGCAAGCATTCCGCCTCGCTGCAACGTGGCAGCGCCGGGGTCCTGCACGGCAACCGCACCTACATCCTGCAGGACGAGAACGGCCAGATCACCGAGACCCACAGCATCAGCGCCGGCCTCGATTACCCGGGCGTGGGACCCGAACACGCCTGGCTGAAGGACATCGGCCGCGCCGAATACGTTGGCATCACGGACGACGAGGCGCTACGAGCCTTCCACTATGTGTGCCGCACCGAAGGCATCATCCCGGCGCTGGAGTCCAGCCATGCGGTGGCCTATGCGATGAAGCTGGCCAAGACCATGAGGCCAGACCAGTCGATCCTGGTCAATCTCTCGGGCCGGGGTGACAAGGACCTGGGAACGGTGGCCGATCTGGCAGGCACGGACTTCTACGATCGACCGTCGATGCGGGGCATGCAGGTCAAGGGCGGAAAATTGTGAGCCCCCACGCTCACCTCTGTTCGCTGCCCCCCAAGGGGGCGCATGCCTCCCTAGAGGCGGCTCGTCGGGAGTCATGGTTGTGAGCCCCCACGCTCACATTTGTTCGGAGTCATGATTGTGAGCCGCATCGCCAGCAAATTTGCCGAACTCGGCGCGGCCGGCCGCAAGGCACTGGTCCCTTACGTCACTGCCGGCTTTCCATTCGCGGACGTCACGCCCGAACTGATGCATGCGATGGTGACTGCGGGTGCGGACGTGATCGAACTGGGCGTTCCCTTCTCCGACCCGATGGCCGACGGCCCGGTGATCCAGAAGGCGGGCGAAAAAGCGTTGGCTCTCGGTGTCGGCATGAGCGAGGTGCTGGCGATGGTGCGCAGCTTTCGAGGCCAGGACAGCGTGACGCCGGTGGTGCTGATGGGCTACGCCAACCCGGTGGAGCGGTACGACCTCAAGCACGGCAAGAACGGCTTCGTCCGCGACGCCGCCGCAGCCGGAGTCGACGGCATCCTGATCGTGGACTACCCACCCGAAGAGTGCGAGGAGTTCGCCGCGAAACTTCGGGCCAGCGGCATCGACCTGATTTTCCTGCTGGCGCCGACCAGCACCGACCAGCGCATGCAGCAGGTCGCGCGGATGGCGAGCGGCTACGTCTATTACGTCTCGCTCAAAGGCGTCACGGGTGCCGGCCACCTGGACACCGATGCGGTCGAAAAGATGCTGCCGCGCATCCGCGCGCATGTGAAGATTCCGGTGGGCGTCGGTTTTGGCATCCGGGACGCGGCGACCGCCAGCGCGGTGGGGAAAAGTGCCGACGCCGTCATCATCGGAACCCGGATCATCCAGCTGCTCGAAGGGCAGCCGCGCCAGCAGGGGATCACTGCCGTCGCAGATTTCCTGCGCGGAATCCGTTCTGCGCTCGACGCATAATCACGAGTCTCGCAAGGAGCAATACCCGATGAGCTGGCTCGAAAAACTTCTGCCGCCGAAAATCCAGCAGACCGATCCGGCCGATCGCCGCAGCGTGCCGGAGGGGCTCTGGGTCAAGTGCCCGAGCTGCGAGACTGTGCTGTACAAGACCGACCTGGAGCAGAACCAGAACGTCTGTCCGACCTGCAGCCACCACCACCGCATCGGCGCCCGTGCGCGGCTGAACGGCTTTCTCGATGCCGAAGGGCGCTACGAGATCGGCCAGGAAGTGCTGCCGGTCGACGCGCTCAAGTTCAAGGACAGCCGCAAGTATCCCGAGCGGCTGAAGGAAGCCCTGGAGAACACCGGTGAGACCGATGCGCTGGTGGTGATGGGCGGCGCCGTGCACAGCATGAGCCTGGTCGCCGCGGCGTTCGAGTTCGACTTCATGGGTGGCAGCATGGGCAGCGTGGTCGGCGAGCGGTTCGTCCGTGGCGTCGAGGCCGCGATCGAGCAGAAGGTGCCCTTCCTTTGCTTCACCGCCACTGGCGGGGCCCGCATGCAGGAGGGCTTGCTTTCGCTGATGCAGATGGCCAAGACCAACGCGGCGCTGACGCGCCTGGCAAAGAAAGGACTGCCCTACATCAGCGTCCTGACCGATCCGACCATGGGTGGAGTGAGCGCCGGGTTCGCGTTCGTCGGCGACATCGTGGTTGCCGAGCCGAAAGCGCTGATCGGCTTCGCCGGTCCCCGCGTGATCGAGTCGACCGTGCGCGTCACCCTGCCCGAGGGCTTCCAGCGAGCCGAGTTCCTGCAGACCAAGGGCGCTGTCGATTTCATCTGCGACCGCCGTGAGTTGCGCAAGACGATCTCGCACGCGCTCGCCATGCTCCAGCGCCAACCGGCCGACGCTGTCGACTAAACCTGAGAGTTGGGGGTCAGACCCCGATTCAGGACAACAGCTGTTTCGGAGCGCGCGGACTCCAGCGAAATCGGGCTCTGATCCCCACTGATTGAATCAGCGCAGCACTGCGCCCTGCAGGTAGTTCAGCACGATCGCCGCGACCTGCAGCAGCACCAGCAGGGCCAGCGGCGACAGGTCGATCCCGCCC
>JAJAZH010000452.1 GCA_026785815.1 Ramlibacter sp.
CGATCCCCGCGATCGCGGCGTGTTTCGCCCCGATCGCCCTGGTCGCCGCGCGGGCCCCGCTCCTGACGCTGGGACGGATCGCCCTCCGTCACTGCCTGAGTGGGCATGCCGGGGGTGCCGCTGTCCGCCGCTTCCATCGGCGGGCGGTTTTCGCCGTCACGGCGAGGACCCCGACCTTCGCCGCGCTCACCACGCTCACCACGGCCATCACGGCCTTCCCGCGGCTCGCGCGGTTCACGCACTTCGCGCGGCTCGCGTGGCTCTCTTGGCTCACGGACGTCACGGCCCTCACCGCGCTCGCCACGCGGCTCCCGGTGCGCTTCTTCGCGACCACGTCCTTCGTTGCCACGCGGCTGGCCTTCCACGCCTTCAGCTGCACGCACCGGCTCGCGGCCGTCGCCACGTTCCTGCCGTTCGCCGCGACCGCGTTGTTCGCCATCGCGTCCGCCGCGACGCCCACCGCGACCATCGCCACGCCCCTCACCTCGGCCCTCACCCCGGCCTTCACCCCGGCGCGCGCCGTCCCGGCCCTCACGCCGTGGCTCGCCGTCGCGACCGCCCCGGCCTTCGCGTTTTTCTTCTTTCTTCGGCTCCACCACCGCAGGCACGGCGACCGGCGCCGGCACCGCTGCGGGCGCACCGAACAAGCCCTTGATCCAGGCGACAAAGCCGGTTTCGGCCGGCACTGGCGCACGCGCAGGCGCTGGCGGCTGCACGGCCGCCTTGGCAACCGGCGCGATTGGCTGGACCGGCTCGATCGCCTTGGCCACCGGTTGTGGACGCGGCACCGGGACCGGAGCCGGCGCGTCAGGCAGCACGCCCTTGATGATCGGCTCCTGCTTGTTCTGGCGCTCTTGCGAGCGGCGGGTCACCAGCGTCGGGTCCTCGATTTCCTCGGCCATGTGGTAGCTGGCCTGCACGTTGTCCAGGCGCGGATCGTCGTGCTTGAGCCGCTCGAGCCGGTAGTTCGGCGTCTCCAGCGTCTTGTTGGGCACCATCAGCACATTGATACGCTGCTTGAACTCGATCTTGGCGATCTCGGCGCGCTTCTCGTTCAGCAGGAACGACGCCACTTCGACCGGAACCTGGCACAGCACCGAGGCCGTGCTGTCCTTCATCGATTCTTCCTGGATGATCCGCAGGATCTGCAGCGCCGAGCTTTCCGTATCGCGGATGTGGCCGTGGCCGCCGCAACGCGGGCAGGGGATCGAAGCGCCTTCGGACAGCGCGGGACGCAGCCGCTGGCGGCTCATCTCCATCAGGCCGAACTTGCTGATGGTGCCGAACTGGACCCGGGCCCGGTCCTGGCGCAGGGCGTCGCGCAGTCGGTTTTCCACTTCACGGCGGTTTTTCGACTCTTCCATGTCGATGAAGTCGATCACGATCAGGCCGCCCAGGTCGCGCAACCGCATCTGGCGCGCCACTTCGTCGGCGGCTTCCAGGTTGGTGCGGGTGGCGGTTTCCTCGATGTCGCCGCCCTTGATGGCGCGTGCAGAGTTGACGTCGATCGAGACCAGCGCTTCGGTGTGGTCGATCACCACCACTCCGCCGGACGGCAGCTTCACTTCACGTGCATAGGCCGATTCGATCTGGTGCTCGATCTGGAAGCGGGAAAACAGCGGCGCATCGTCGCGGTAGCGCTTCACCCGGGCCGCGTGCTCTGGCATCACGTGAGCCATGAACTGCTGGGCCTGGTCGTACACATCGTCGGTGTCGATCAGGATGTCGCCGATGTCGTGGTTGAAGTAGTCGCGGATCGCGCGGATCACCAGCGACGATTCCTGGTAGATCAGGAAGGCGCCCTTGCCGCCCTTGGAGGCGCCATCGATGGCGTTCCACAGCTTGAGCAGGTAGTTGAGGTCCCACTGCAGCTCCGGCGCGCTGCGGCCGATGCCGGCGGTACGGGCGATGATCGACATCCCATTGGGATACTCAAGCTGGTCCATCGCCTCCTTGAGGTCGGCCCGGTCGTCGCCTTCGATCCGGCGCGAGACGCCGCCGCCACGCGGGTTGTTGGGCATCAGCACGACATAGCGGCCGGCCAGCGAAACGAAGGTGGTCAGCGCCGCGCCCTTGTTGCCGCGCTCTTCCTTCTCGACCTGGACCAGCAGTTCCTGGCCTTCGCGGATGGCGTCGCTGATCCGCGCCTGGGAAGCCGAAACCCCCGCGGCGAAGTAGCTCTTGGAAATTTCCTTGAACGGCAGGAAGCCGTGGCGGTCTTCGCCGTAGTCGACGAAACAAGCTTCGAGCGAAGGCTCCACGCGGGTCACGACCGCCTTGTAGATATTGCCTTTGCGCTGTTCGCGCCCCTCAATCTCGATTTCGTAGTCGAGGAGTTTTTGTCCGTCGACGATGGCCAGCCGGCGTTCTTCGGCCTGCGTGGCATTGATCAGCATCCGCTTCATGGCGTCACCTTCTTCTCTAACAGGTTGGGACCGGCGCGGATTGCTTCGCAATCCAGATCCGGCCGCAACGGCTCACACCCCGCTTGGGGGTCAACGATGCCTGGCAGACGCCTTGAAACGGATGGAATTGCCGGAGCGAACGCAGACGGCCGAGCAACTAGCTCAGCAGGCGTGGCAAGGGCGGGTGGACTGGGGCGAAGAACGGGCCGCCGGGGCGGCGGCGCTGGGGCGCTACAAAATTCGTAGCGTGTCGTGCCCGCGATTTGCGGGCAAGCGGCGAATCCATGCCTTCGGCGAAGGCAGAGAGCCACCGCCAGCAGGCCAGGAAAATCGCCATCAACACAGGGTTCTCGCTTGATCCGCCGTCAGCTCGAAGCTGGCGGCTTGTATTCCGAATCGGTGTTTCAAAGTGTCGGCAGCTCCGGCACCGGGACGGCCACCGCAGGCATCCAGGCCTGCGATCAGCGCGCCTCCAGTGACGGTGGCATCGACCTTCCAGCGCAGCCGGTGGCAGTGTGTGGACTAAACTCCAGACGAATCAACCACTTACAGCGTTACGCTAGTGAAACACATTATAGGGGGCAACGGACCGGCGGCAAATGCGCAGGTCACGTGGCTGGAAGTGGACGATGAATCGGCGGGCCAGCGGCTGGACAATTTCCTGATCCGGCACCTCAAAGGCGTGCCCAAGACCCACGTCTACCGGATCATCCGCAGCGGCGAGGTGCGGGTGAACAAGGGCCGGGCGGCTGCCGACACGCGGGTCGCAGCGGGTGACCGGATCCGGCTGCCGCCGGTCCGTGTGGCCGCGAAAACCGCCGACCCGCTGGCCCCGCCGGTCCCGGCGCGCGAGTTTCCGATCCTGATGGAAGACGAGTCCCTGATCGCCGTCGACAAGCCGTCCGGCGTCGCGGTGCACGGCGGCAGCGGCGTCAGCTTCGGTGTTATCGAGCAGTTGCGGCAGGCGCGGGTCGGCGCCAGGTTCCTGGAACTGGTGCACCGGCTCGACCGCGAAACCTCCGGCATCCTGCTGGTGGCCAAGAAGCGCTCGGCACTGACGCGGCTGCAGGACCAGTTCCGCGAGCGCGAGACCGGCAAGACCTATCTGGCGCTGGTGAGCGGTGTCTGGCCGGCCAGTCGCAAGGTGATCGACGTTCCGCTACACAAGTACCTCCAGGCCGATGGCGAGCGGCGGGTCAAGGTGGTGGCGAGGGACGATCCGGACGGCATGCGATCGATCACCCTGGTCAAGGTGGTGCAACGCGTTTCCATTGGCGACAGCCGTTTCAGCCTGCTTGAAGTCACCATCAAGACCGGCCGGACCCACCAGATCCGCGTCCATCTCGCATCCGAAGGGCATCCGATCGCGGCGGATGACAAGTACGGGGACTTCGATCTCAACAAGGCGTTGCACAAGCACGGCCTCAAGCGCATGTTCCTGCACGCCTGGCGTTTACAGTTCAATCATCCTGTCAGCGGCGAACGGATCGAACTGCTCTCGCCGCTGCCCACCGAACTGAAGAAATTCGCCGACCATGTCCCCACCGCGCCCCCGCCGCTTTGACCTGATTGCCTTCGACTGGGACGGGACGCTGTTCGACTCGACCCAGATCATCGTGCGCTGCATCCAGCGCGCCGTCGCCGACGTTGGCGGCGTCGTCCCGTCCGACCAGGCTGCGTCTTATGTCATCGGGATGGGCTTGATGCAGGCGCTGGCGCATGCCGCGCCCGACGTCCCGGAGTCGAAGTACCCGGAGCTCGGTACCCGCTACCGGCACCATTACCAGTCGCACCAGAATGACCTGGCTCTTTTTGACGGCGTGCTGCCCATGCTCGACGACCTGAAGGCACGCCAGCACTGGCTGGCCGTTGCGACCGGCAAGTCCCGCCGGGGCCTCGACGAGGTCCTGCAGACGGTGCAATTGCGCCGGCTGTTCGACGGCTCCAGGACCGCGGACGAGACCGCCGGCAAGCCGGATCCCCGCATGCTGCGCGAACTGATGGCGCAGATGGGGGTGAGCCGGGAGCGGACCCTGATGGTCGGCGATACCACTCACGACCTGCAAATGGCTGTCAACGCCGGCTGCGCCAGCGTGGCTGTGAGCTATGGCGCGCATCAGCCAGACGCTTTCGACGCGCTCGAACCGCTGTTCGTTGCGCACTCCGTCGCGCAGCTGCGCGCGTGGTTGCTGGAGCACGCGTGACGGCGCAGCGGCTGTGACTTCGCAGCTTCCACTTTGCATTTCGTCGGAGCTGGCGGATGGCGGCCGGGCCGTCCCGTTCGACGTGATTTTTGGCGGACAGACCTGTCGCGCTTTCGCGATCCGGTTCGAAGGCCGGGCCCATGCGTACCTGAACCGCTGCGCCCACATTCCGATGGAAATGGATTGGCAACCCGACCGCTTTTTCGACGCCAGCGGACGCTGGCTGCTGTGCTCGACCCACGGCGCGGTGTACCGGCCCGATTCCGGTGAATGCGCGGGAGGCCCGTGTCGCGGCGGTCTGATCCGGATCGACCTCACCGAGCGCGATGGCGTAGTGCACTGGCATACTGCCTATAACCTTCAACCTCCCGAGCTCTGAAATGACCGAATCGCCCCCTGGCCCGCCGCCGGAACAGATCCCGGGCGAACCCCCGATCGCCCGGTCCGCTTCATCGGTTCCCGCCGACCGCGATGGAAAGCCGCACGCCGCCGGCTGGGAGCGCGACACGCTCGAGCGCCTGATGTTCGCAACGCTCGAAGAGCAGCGCACCACCCGCCGCTGGCGAAACTTTTTCCGGCTCGCCTGGCTGGCGTTGATCCTGTTCCTGCTGTGGGCGGCCATTCATCGCGGGTCGGCCAGCACCGACAAGTCGCTGCCGCACACCGCCGTGATCGAGATCAAGGGCGAGATCGCGTCCGGCGCCGATGCCAGCGCGGAGTTCATCGTCGCTGCGATGCGCGCCGCGTTCGAAGACGAAGGGGCAAAAGCGGTCGTGTTGCTGGTCAACTCTCCAGGCGGCAGCCCGGTGCAGGCCGGCATCATCTATGACGAGATCCGGCGGCTCAAGGCCAAGTACAAGAAGCCGGTCTATGCAGTGGTGGAGGAATCCTGCGCCTCCGCGGCTTACTACATCGCTGCCGCCAGCGACCGGATCTTTGTCGACAAGGCCAGCATCGTCGGCAGCATCGGCGTGTTGATGGACGGGTTCGGCTTCACCGGGCTGATGGACAAGCTCGGAGTCGAGCGCCGCCTGATGACCGCCGGCGAAAACAAGGGGTTCCTCGACCCCTTCAGCCCGCAGACCGACAAGCAGCGCGCCTTCGCGCAGACCATGCTGGACCAGATCCACCGGCAGTTCATCGAGGCAGTCCGGGCCGGCCGCGGCGCCCGCTTGAAGGAGTCGCCCGAACTTTTTAGCGGCTTGTTCTGGACCGGCCAGCAGGCGGTGGATCTGGGCCTGGCCGACCAGCTCGGCAACCTCGACTTTGTCGCGCGCGAGATCGTCAAGGCCGAAGAGCTGGTGGACTACACCCGCCGTGACAACGTCGCCGAGCGGCTGGCGAAGAAATTCGGTGCGGCGGTGGGCGAAGGCGCGATGCGCGCGCTCAAGGCCATCCCGGCCGTGCGCTGAACTCGCCGACGCCACCAGTTTCGTTGCACCGCTCGAAGCCTAGCGGCCGATCAGGAAGACCGCTGGCGTGTCGTTTGTGACTGGCGCCGGCTGCTGTTTCCAGACCTTGACGTGCTGGCTGCGGTTGGCGGCTTGAGGCAGGGTCAAGCCGCTGCTGAGTGCCAGCCGGGTGTTCGGCTGCAAGGTCTGGAGCAACGCTTGCCAGAGCGTTGCATTGCGATAGGGCGTTTCGATGAACAGCTGGGTCTGCCCGGTCTTGAGCGCCAGCGCTTCCAGCTCGCGGATCCGGCGATCTCTCTCGGCGGCTTCTTGCGGAAGGTAGCCGACAAAGGCAAAGTTCTGGCCGTTCAGGCCACTGGCGGCCAGGCCGAGTAGCAGCGAGACCGGCCCGACCAGCGGCACGACCTCGATCCCCAGCGCATGCGCGGCCCGCGCCACGGACGAGCCCGGGTCGGCGACTGCCGGCATCCCCGCTTCGCTCAGCAGGCCGATGTCGTGGCCCGCCACGGCGCTGGCGAGCATTGGACGGGCATCGAATGTGCCGCGGTGGTCGCCTTTTTTGTGGACCTCGCGCGGCAGTTCGGTGATCTGGAGTTGCTGCATCGGCAGCGCCAGAGGGTGCAGCTCGTGGATCCGTTTCAGGTAAGCCCGCGCCGACCTGGCGTTCTCGCAGATCCAGTGGGTCAGCCGCGACGCGTGCAACA
>JAJAZH010000453.1 GCA_026785815.1 Ramlibacter sp.
GCGGTGGTCGACGCCGATCATGGTCGGCACGTCGTGGCCCATCGCGTTCATCGTGTGGTGGCTCTTGTGGCAGTGGAAGGCCCAGTCGCCCTCCTCGTCCGCCAGGAACTCGATCTGCCGCATCTGGCCGACCGCGACATCGGTCGTCACCTCGTACCAGCGCGTCGATTTCGGTGTCGGCCCGCCATCGGTGCCGGTCACCAGGAACTCATGCCCGTGCAGGTGGATCGGGTGGTTGGTCATGGTGAGGTTACCCATCCGGATGCGGACCTTGTCGTTCTTGCGCACCACCAGCGGATCGATGCCCGGGAACACCCTGCTGTTCCAGCTCCAGAGGTTGAACTCCAGCATCGTCATGATCTTGGGCGTGTAGGCCCCCGGATCGATGTCGTAGGCGTTGAGCAGGAAAACGAAGTCGCGATCCACTTCGTCGATCAGCGGATGCTTGCCCTTCGGATGGGTGATCCAGAAACCCATCATCCCCATCGCCATCTGCACCATCTCGTCGGCATGCGGGTGGTACATGAAGGTGCCGGGGCGGCGCGCGACGAATTCGTAGACGAAGGTCTTGCCCGGATCGATCCCCTTCTGCGTCAGGCCGGTCACGCCGTCCATTCCGTTGGGCAGCCGCTGCCCGTGCCAGTGCACGGAGGTGTGCTCGGGCAGCTTGTTGGTGACGAAGATGCGCACCCGGTCGCCCTCCACCACCTCGATGGTCGGCCCGGGCGACTGGCCGTTGTAGCCCCACAGGTGGGCTTTGAAGCCGGGCGACATCTCGCGCACCACCGGCTCGGCGACCAGGTGGAATTCCTTGACGCCGTTGTTCATGCGCCAGGGCAAGGTCCAGCCGTTGAGCGTGACGACCGGGTTGTAGGGCCGGCCGGAGTTGGGCACCAGCGGCGCCATGGTGTCGGGTTTGGTCTGCAGCACCGGTTCCGGCAAAGCGGCCATCGCCACCTTGCTGACTGATGCCGCCACCACGGCACCGGTGATGGCGCCCGCGCCGGTCAGGAAACTTCGTCTGTTGGTCATGTCGATTCCGTATTTTTTTCGGCGTGCCTCAATGGGCGGGGCCTGCGCTGTTGGCGGGGCTGCTCGACATCGGGGTTGCGCCCATCGCCATCGGCTTGCCAATCACTTGAGCCGACAGGCTCGCATCGGCCAACCAGAACTGCTGCTGGGCGTTGATCGCCGACATCACGCTGGCGATCTGCTCGCGGGTGTCGGCCAGCAGCTCGAACACGCCGATCAGCATGCCGTTGTAGCGCAGCACGTTTTCTTCGGCCATGGTCTTGCGCAGCGGCACGATTTCGTCGCGGTAGTGGCGCGCCAGGTCGTAGCCGGTGCGGTACGCCGAATAGCTTTCGCGCAGTTGCGACGCAGCGCCGCGCACCACGCTGTCGTAGCGGCTCGCCGCTGCCAGCGATTGCGCGTTCATCGCCGCCCGCTGGCTGCTGCCCCAGTCGAACACCGGAATGCGGATGCCGAGTTCGTATCCGTTGCGGTTGGACCGCTCGCCACTGCTGCGATCGAACACGGTGTCGTGTCGCACGCCCAGCTCGACGTCGACCAGGCTGTTGAGCAGGCTCAGTTGCTGCGATCGACCCGCTCCCTCCAGCTGCACGCGCGCCAGCTGCACGTCGAGCCGCTGCTGGGCGGCGGCGGCGCTGATGTCGGTTGCGGCGCGCGGCTCGGCGGGCAGGTCCGGCAGGCGTTCCGGAAGCTGCAGTGCAGCGGCCTGCGCGTCGTCGAGACCGAGCAGGCGCACCAGCTGCTCGCGCGCGGCCGCTGCCGCATGCTGCGCCGAGGCGAGTTGCGCCGTCGCGTCGGCGTAGAAAACGTGTTGCCGGGCACGCTGCAGCTTGGTGAAGTTACCCACCTGCAGCATCCGCCGGGCCAATTCCGCGCTGGCTTGCGCCGACCGGTTGACCTGCCCGGCGTATTGCAGAAGTTGCTGCGCGGCGACCGCGCGGACCCATGCCTGGCGCACCTGGCCGACCTGCTCCACCACCGTGGCTCCGAGCTGGATCCGGGCCTGCGCCAGCTGGTTGCGGGCATTGGCCTGCCGCTGCGGCAGCGTGAGGATGTCCAGCAAACCGATCGACAGCAGGCGCCCCAGCTCCAGCTCGTCGTGCCCGCGCATCCGCTCGAAATTGAAGATCGGGTTGGCGATCCGTCCACTCTGGCTGGCCGCCGCCATGTCGGCCCAGCTTTGCGCCAGCAGCGCCTGCATCGAGGAACTGTTGGCGAGAGCGACCTGGACCGCGTCCTCCATGGACAGGGGCCTGGACAGCAGCTGCGCGGTCAAGTCGGAGCGCGCCTGCCGCTGCGAACCGTCGCGGTCCAGACGCAGCTGGCCCTGAGTGAAGTCCTGCGTGGCGCGGTTGGTTTCGGCCAGCTCCTGCCCGAAGTCGACGCTGGCGCAGCCGGCAAGAACCAGCACGGCGGCGCTGGCCGTGGTGAGCCGGAAGATCGTTCTCATTTCGTTTTCCCCCCATGGCCGGCGTGTGGGTCGGCCGCCGCTGGAGCCGGCGTTCTGGAAGCAGCGCCGACATCGGGTCTTGCCCCGGTGCCGGCGCCGGGTTCCTGGATTTCCCGCGCATACGCTTTCCAGCCGCCGACGCGGCCGACGGTGTCGTTCGACTCCCTCCAGGGCCGGACCGGTTCTTCGCTGAACGGCTGGTAGCCCTCCAGCGCCGATCGGTATAGCGCGGGGCCACTCCGGTCATTGAGCGCCGGCACTGCGGGGGCCGGCGTCGGGGTTTGGGCGGAAACGCCGACCGCGCTGATCAACGTCAGGCAAGCCAGAGCTCGCGCCGGAAGCAAATGAAACATGAAAGCCTCGCATCGTCCTGAATGGAGAGCGTCGACCCGCCCGTGATGGGCAGTGGCGACGAACGGAAGCAACCGTGCCCGCTGCATGCAGCGGCACGGGCTTCAGGCGCGAGGAGGTTTGTCGGGGACCGGCGCCGGGCGGCGCTGGATCAGAACGAAGGGCTCGGCCAGTTCGGCCTGCGGCAGCGGCATCGCGCCGGCGCTGGACGACAAAGTGGTGATCAAGACCGCATTGCTGCAAGACGCGCAGACGCTGCATTCATGGTCCGCGCCAGGCAACTGTTGCTGGCTGTCCAGCGGCTGGACGATGTCGGCTACTGCCACGTGGCCTTGGCTGGCATGACTGGCGTGGCTCACGTGACTCAAGTGGTCAGGGTCGCTGGCATCGGACCCGAGGTGCGCTGGCGCCGCGCTGGCGGGCACCGGGATCGAATGCGCCGTACCGTGCTGCGCGCCCATGCCGCAATACAGCATCGACGCGGCCGCCAATCCCTGCAAGGGAACTGCGGCCATCACGAGCCAGAGCATCAGGAAACGCAAGCGAATCATTCGAACCAATTCTAGCGGGCGTTTGGAGACGCTGCGGCGAAGGGGCAAGCGCCGATGTAACGATCGATGCGACATTCCATGCTCCATTTCACTGCGCCATTGAAAAAGCCGGCGCGAGGCCGACTTCTCTTGAATCAGCGCGTCACCGCGCCGTGGCTCAGCGGCCGTCGCCGTCGAAGTCGCCCGGAATGGCGCGCTCGACACGGTGCCAGCCGGCGCGGGTGGCGTTCTTCGCCTGTTCCCAGGTCAGGCGTGAAGCGCCCTTGGCCTTGTCCCAGTCGCTGCGCAACGTCGATTCGTTGGCTTCGTAGGTCGAGCCTGGATAGCGGCCGAAGGCTTCGTAGCCAGTGCGGTAGGCCGGTGAGTAGTCGTCGTATGTGTAGCCGTTGATGTAGTCCGGCGAGCGGTTGTAGTTGTCGCGCCAGAAAGCATCTTCGGCCTTCGGGTTGAAGGTTTGCGCCACGCCCTTGCCTGCTACGCTGCCGGCGACTGCACCGACCACTGCGCCAACGGCCGCGCCCACCGGGCCGCCCATCGCGCCAACCGCTGCACCAGCCAACGCACCACCGCCGGCGCCGACGCCGGAACCCAGGTTGTGATCAGCCAGGTCGTCGCTGCGTTTGGGGTTCACCACTTCGGCGGTACCGCGGCCGGCCGAGCCGCCGGCGGCTGCACCGATGGCGGCGCCAAGGACGGTTCCGACCGGGCCGGCCATCGAGCCCACTGCTGCACCAGCCATTGCACCGCCGGCTGCGCCGGTTCCGGTGCCCAGCTTGTGCTCGCTCGGCGCGCCGCCAGCCGTCGGATTGGCGTGTTCAGCCACTTCCTTGCCAGCGAGACCGCCAGCGATCGCGCCGACAACGGCGCCGACAACGGTTCCAACCGGTCCGGCCACGGAGCCGACCGTTGCGCCCGCAATGGCGCCACTGCCCGCTCCAACGCCAGTGCCGACGGGGTGAGAGCCGGGTTCGCCGGTGATCGGGTCTTTGTTCTCGGGATTCTTGTCGCTCATCGCATGTCCTTTGGAGTTGACGGAGGGACCGCGGGGCCGGTCGGCCTCAACGGGAAACGTATCGTCACGTCCGGCTGAGCATCATCGTGTCAGCGAAAGCCCCGCCCCGATGTCGGGGCGCACCTGCACAGGATTTCGGTGCCGACCGAAACTGGACCCTTGTACAGTCCCCTTCATGCAGTACACCGTCGCCGTCCGCAGCCTCTGCGAATTCGGCGCCAAGCAGGGTGACCTGGACCTTCGCTTCACGCCATCGCCGACAGCGCAGGAAGGAATTTCCGGTCACCACGTCGTCAGCGGGCGCCGTGGCGCCGGCTACGAGTCCGAGATCAGCCTGCGCGGCGAATTCCGGCACCTGACCGTGCGCGGCCGCGCCGATGGCTACGACCCGGCGCTCAACTGCCTGGAAGAGATCAAGACCCATCGCGGCGACCTGGCCCGGCAGCCCGCCAATCACCGCAGCCTGCACTGGGCCCAGGCCAAGGTCTACGGCTGGCTGCTGTGCCAGTCCAGGCAGCTGGCGGCCGTCAACATCCGGCTGGTGTACTTCGACATCGCGACCCAGGACGAAACCGTCTTCACCGAGCTGCTGTCGGCGCAATCGCTGCGCGCTTTTTTCGAGACCCTGTGCGGACGCTTCCTGGACTGGGCGGCGCAGGAGCTGGCGCATCGTCAGGCGCGCGATGCGGCGCTGGGCGCGCTGCCTTTTCCGCACCCGTCGTTTCGCACCGGCCAGCGCGAGCTCTCGGAGGCCGTGTACAAGACCGCGGTCAATGGCCGCTGCCTGATGGCGCAGGCGCCGACCGGCATCGGCAAGACGGTGGGCACGGTGTTTCCGCTGCTCAAGGCCTGCGCTGCCCGATCGGTCGACAAGATCTTCTACCTGGCGGCCAAGACGCCGGGTCGGCAGCTGGCGCTCGACGCGCTGGCGTTCATCGGCGCCGGCACGCCGACGCTGGCCCTGCGGGTGCTGGAGCTGACGGCGCGCGACAAAGCCTGCGAACATCCCGAGCTGGCCTGCCACGGCGACTCCTGTCCGCTGGCGAAAGGTTTTTACGACCGGCTACCGGCCGCGCGTTCCGCCTCGCTCACGGTCGGCGTGCTGGACCGCGCGGCACTGCGCGAAGTGGCGCT
Organism: Ramlibacter sp.; assembly: GCA_026785815.1. GTDB lineage: Bacteria > Pseudomonadota > Gammaproteobacteria > Burkholderiales > Burkholderiaceae_C > Ramlibacter. The sequence goes on from JAJAZH010000453.1 coordinate 5,531, forward strand.
GCGGCACCAGGTCTGCCCCTATTACCTGGGACAGGAACTGGTGCGCTGGAGCGACGCCATCGTCGGCGACTACAACTATTACTTCGACGGCAGCGCCCTGCTGCACGCGCTGACGCTCGCCAACGAATGGCGGGTCAGCGTGCTGGTCGACGAAGCGCACAACATGGTCGAACGGGCACGCCGCATGTACACGGCCGAACTCGATCAAGCCGGCTTGCGATCCGTGCGCAAGACCGCTCCCGCGGCCTTGAAGCGGCCGCTCGAGCGGCTCCAGCGGGCCTGGAACGAACTGCACGCCGACCAGGTGAAAGACTATGAGACCCGGGCCGACCTGCCGTCCCGCTTCGCCGTCGCACTGCAGCAGGTGTCGGCTGCGATCTCCGACCACCTGGCCGAAACGCCTGCGGCGCCTGGCGGTGAGCTGCAGCGCTTCTATTTCGATGCGCTGCACTTCTCGCGCCTGGCCGAGACCTTCGGCAGCCATTCGCTGTTCGACGTGACGCTGCAGCCCCGCGCTGGCGGCAAGCACGATGCGCTGCTGTGCATCCGCAACGTCGTCCCGGCGCCGTTCCTGAAGCCGCGGTTCGAGGCGGCGCATTCCGCCGCGCTGTTTTCGGCCACCTTGAGTCCGCGCGACTTCTACCAGGACATGCTGGGCCTGCCGGCGACGACGGCGTGGATCGACGTGGCGTCGCCGTTCGACGCGCAGCAGTTGTCGGTCCAGGTGGTCCCGAGCATCTCGACCCGCTACCCGCACCGGCAACAGTCGGCCGCGCCGATCGCGAGCCTGATCGGGCGGCAGTATGCGGCGGCGCCGGGCAACTACCTGGCGTTCTTCAGCAGCTTCGACTACCTGCAGCTGGTGCTGGCGACCTTCCGCGCCCGGCATCCAGAGGTGCCGGTCTGGGAGCAGGCGCGGCGGATGGACGAAAGCCAGCGGCGGGGCTTCCTGGAGCGCTTCGAGCCGGGCGGCCGCGGCGTCGGCTTCGCGGTGCTGGGCGGAACATTCGCCGAAGCCATCGACCTGCGCGGCGACCGGCTGGTCGGCGCTTTCATCGCCACGCTGGGCCTGCCGCAGATCAACCAGGTCAATGAGCAGATGAAGGCGCGGATGGCCCAGGCTTTCGGCGCCGGCTACGACTACACCTACCTGTTCCCGGGAATCCAGAAAGTGGTGCAGGCCGCCGGACGCGTCATCCGCACCCAGCAGGACCGGGGCGTGGTCTACCTGATCGACGACCGCTTCGCGCAACCGGCAGTGCGGCAGTTGCTGCCGTCGTGGTGGAGCGTCGAAGTGCAGGCCGCGGGCACGGGACGGCAACGCGACGCCGCTGCCGCTGCCGATGTCAATGCCAGACCCGGCCCCGACTGGGTAAACCATGAGCTCGGGGCGCCGGACCGGGCCTAAGAATGACCAGGCCACAAGGAACACCATGAGCGCCCAGCCTCCCGATCGCCTGTCCCGCCGCACGGCGGCCCGCCACCTCGCATTCGCCGCCCTGGCGGTCACAGGCGCCGTGCGGGCCCAGCCACTGCCCTCCGGCTCCGGGCCGATCCGCATGCTGGTCGGCTTCCCTGCGGGCGGCACCATCGACGTGGGCGGCCGCCTGCTGGCCGACCGCCTGAAGGACGAACTCGGCGTGCCGGTGGTGGTCGAAAGCCGCGTCGGCGCCGGCGGCCAGCTCGCGGCGCAGGCGCTCAAGCAGGCCGCGCCGGACGGCCGCACGCTGATGCTGGCGCCCGACCACACGATGGTCGTGGTGCCGCTGACGCTCAAGAGTCCCGGCTACGAGGTGGCCAGGGATTTCGTGCCGGTGGCACAGGTCGCGCGCTACCTCGGCGCGCTCGCGGTCGCCTCCAGCACCGGCGTGCGAAACGTGGCGGAGTATGTGGCCTGGCTGAAAGCCAATCCGGGCCAGGCCAGCGTCGGCGTGCCGGCGCCGGGCAGCCTGCAGCAGTTCAGCCTCGCCACGATCTCGCGTGCCGCCGGCGTGCCGATCACGCCCGTTCCCTACCGCGGCTCCGCGCCGCTGGTGCAGGACCTGGCCGCCGGCCAGATTCCGGCCGGCATCACCGCGCTCGGGGACTTCCTCGAATTCAACACCGCCGGCAAGCTGCGCGTGATCGCGACCATCGACAGCCAGCGCGCGCCGCAACTGCCGGACGTGCCGACCTTCACCGAGCAGGGCATGAAGCTGGACTTCAACTTCTGGCTCGGCCTGTTCGCGCCTGCCGGCACTTCCCCGGCGCTGGTGCAGCGGCTCAATTCGGCGGTGGCGAAAGTGCTGGCGCAGCCCGACGTGCGCGAGCGGATGGGCAAGCTGGTGTTCGAGCCGGTCACCGGCACGCCGGCAGCGATGTCGGAACGGATCGCGCTCGACACCCGCTATTGGGAGCCGATCATCAAGTCGTCGGGCTGGGTGCCGCAATGAGCCCAGCCGCCACCGCGGCCGCAGTGGCGGTCGAATGACCCGTACGCCTGGGCCGCAGCGCCGCAAGCGCGTGGGCCTGATTGGCTTCGGCTTCATCGGCCGACAGGTGTACCAGCGGCTGCTGGCCGACCCGGCGCTGGAGCCGGCTTTCGTTCACAACCGCAGCGCGCAAGCGCTGGCCGGGGTGCCCGACCCGCTGCGGCTGGCCGACCTGGCGCAGGCGGCGCGGCGAGAGCCCGATCTGGTGGTCGAGATGGCGCACCCGGACTACACCCGCAGCCATGGCGAGCGGCTGCTGCGGCATTGCGACTACCTGCCGCTGTCGGTCACGGCGCTGGCCGACGATGCGCTGCGCGAGCGGCTGCTGGCGGTCGCGAGGAGTTCTGGCACCCGGTTGCTGATCCCGCACGGCGCCCTGATGGGCGCCGACAACCTGGCCGAGTCGCGCTGGGAAGCGGTCAGCATCGTCTTCTGGAAGAACCCGGCCCACATCGACTTCAGCGAATCGGGGTTCGACCCGGCCAGCGTCGAGCAGGAAACCGTGGTCTACGACGGCCCCGTGCGCGGCATTGCGCAGCGCTATCCGCGCAACGTCAACACCATGGTGGCCTGCGCGCTCGCGACCACCGGGCTCGACGCCTGCCACGCGCGGCTGGTGGCCGTGCCCGGCCTGGACCACGGGCGTATCCGGATCGAGGCGCGCGGACCGGCCGGTGCCCTGCTGGTGATGGACAAGGCGCAGCCGATGGCGGGTGTCTCGGGAACCGAGATGGTCGATTCGCAGTGGCGCTCGATCCGCCGCGCTGCCGGCGTTGCAGACCATCCCGAATTCGTTTGAACCGCGGCCCTCTGTTCGAAGTGTGCCGCGCGCAGCAGTTCACACCACCGTCGGCCGGGCCGCCCCATCCATCGCCAGGATGGCGCCGCTGATGTAGCTGGCGCGGTCGGAACACAGGAACACAACCGCATTGGCGATTTCGTCGGGCGTCGCGAGGCGACCCAGCGGCAGTGCGCTGGTGGCGCGCTGCAGCACCTCGTCGACGGAGATGCCGTTCAACCTGGCATCGGCCTCGAATCCTTGCTGCATGCGCTCGGTCCGCGTGATGCCCGGGTTCACCGCATTCACCCGGACGCCGCGTGGACCATAAGCCGCCGCCAGGCCCGCGCTGACCAGCATCAGGGCGGCGTTGGCTGCGCCGCCGGGCAGGTGCGTGGGACTGGCGACCTTGCCGCCGGAGCCGACCACGTTCACGATCACGCCGGCTCCGCGGGCGGCCATGCGCTTCACGACCGGATCGATCACGTGGATGTAGGTGAAGTACTTCGCCTGCATCGCCGCGTGCCAGTCGGCGGGCGTCAGGTCGTCCGGCGGGGTCCGCCGCGCGGCGCCGGCGCAGTTGACGAGCAGGTCGATCGGCCCGGTGGCCTCGGCCTGCTCGACCATCCGCGCGGCGGCTGCGGCGTCCCGCAGATCGGCGGCGTAAACCGCGATCCGGCTGTCGGCGTCGGCCCCGGCGAGTTCCGCCAGCAGCGCCTTCCTCGCGCTGGAAAGATTGTCCATCGCGCGCGAGACCAGGCTCACCCGCGCGCCTTCGGCCAGCAGGCCGCGGGCGCAGGCCAGCCCGATGCCCTTGCTGCCGCCGGTGACGAGGGCGTGCTTGCCATGAAGCTGGAGGTCCATTGGTCGTCCTTGCGAGTGATCGTCAGGCATCGTATAGGGAACACCCTGAGCCATCGGAGCGGGCCGCTCCGGCGTAATACGCAACGATTCACTCCAACGCCACGATTCACTTCAGGAAACGAACAGCATGAAAAAATTTCGCCTGCTGGCCTTGACGGCCGCTTCCCTCGCCCTGCTGACGGCCTGCGCCATTCCCCGGAGCACCGGGCCCATGAGCTTCTTCGTCACCCGCGCGGGCCGGGGCCGGGGCGGCGACCTCGGTGGCCTGGCCGGAGCCGACGCGCACTGCCAGCGCCTGGCAACCGCCGCCGGTGCCGGCGGCAAACAGTGGCGCGCGTACCTGAGCGCCGCGCCGACCATGCCTTCGGCCAACAATCCGGGAGTTCCTTCCGTCAATGCGCGCGACCGCATCGGCGCCGGGCCCTGGTTCAACGCCAAGGGGATGCTGATCGCCCGCGGTGTCGATCACCTGCACGATGGCAACAACATCAGCAAGGAGACGGCGCTCGACGAGCGCGGCAACGTGGTCAAGGGCCGGGGCGACACGCCCAACGAGCACGACATGCTGACCGGCTCGCGCGCGGACGGCACGGCTTTCGCGCCGCAAACCGACACCACTTGCCGGGCCTGGACCCACTCGGGCGCTGACGGCTCGGCCATCGTCGGCCACCACGACCGGATCGGCCCGCTACCGGAGAACTGGGCCAAGTCCTGGAACTTTGCGCACCAGTCGGCAGGCTGCACCCAGGAGGCGCTGGTGCGCACCGGCGGAGCCGGCCGCTTCTACTGTTTCGCGGCCAACTGAGCCGCTGCTGGCGCGGTGCATGGGTCCGTTAGCATGGACCCATGCCCCCGGCCACTGACCTCCTCGCCCTCGACGCCACCGCCCTGTCGCGCCGGATCGCGGCGCGCGACATCTCCTGCGCGGAGCTGATGCGCGCCACCCTCGGCCGCATCGAAGCGCTTAACCCGAAGTTCAATGCCATCGTCTCGCTGCGCAGTAGCGAGTCGCTGCTGGCCGACGCCGGGAGCTGCGACGAGGAACTGGCGCGCGGCCAGCGGCGCGGCTGGATGCACGGCTTCCCGATCGCGGTCAAGGACCTGGTCGACGCCAGGGGCTTGCCGACCCGATCCGGCTCGCCCGCGACCACCAGCCGGCCGGCGGCAACCGACGCCCTGCTGGTCGCGCGAATGAAAGGCGCCGGCGCCATCGTCATCGGCAAGACCAACGTGCCGGAGTTCGGGCTCGGCTCCCACACCTACAACCCGCTGTTCGGCCTCACGCGCAACGCCTACGACCCGTCGCGCTCCGCCGGCGGCAGCAGCGGCGGCGCCGCGGTGGCGCTGGCGTTGCGGATGCTGCCGGTAGCCGACGGTAGCGACTTCGGCGGCTCGCTGCGAAATCCGGCGGCATGGAACAACGTGGTCGGCTTGCGGCCGTCGCGCGGGCGGGTGCCGGCGGTGCTGGCGCAAGACACGTTCTTCCAGCAGCTCGGCACCGAAGGGCCGATGGGCCGCAGCGTGGAAGACGTGGCGCGGCTGCTGTGCACCCTGTCAGGCTGGGACGACCGCGCGCCGCTGTCGCTCGCCGACGCGCTGCCCGACGCCGACGCGCCCGACCCGATCGGCTGCGCGCACGGCAAGCGGATCGGCTGGCTCGGTCCGATCTGGCCCGACCTGCCGCTCGAGCCGGGCGTGCTGGACCTGTGCCAATCCTCGCTCCGGCATTTCGAGGCGCTGGGCTGCCAGGTCGAGCCCTGCACGCTCGACTTCGCGCGCGAGCGCAACTGGAGCGCCTGGCTGCGGCTGCGGCAACTGCTGACCGGGGGCAAGCTCGGCTCGCTGTATGCCGACCCGCGAACGCGGGCGCTGCTCAAGCCGGAAGCGCTGTGGGAGATCGAACAGAGCCATGCGCTCACGGCTGCGCAGCTGTACCATGCGACCGTGTCGCGCACTGCGCTCTATCACGCGTTGCGCCAGCTGTTCGAGCGTTACGACTATCTGGTCGCTCCGTCGGCCCAGGTGTTTCCGTTCGACGCCGCGCTCAACTGGCCGGGCAGCATCGATGGCGTCGCGATGGACACCTACCACCGCTGGATGGAGATCGTGACGCCCTTCACGCTGGCCGGCCTGCCGGTCGCGAGCATGCCGGTCGGCTTCAGCGCCCAGGGGCTGCCGATGGGACTGCAGATCGCCGGGCCGGCGCGAGCCGACCTCAGCGTGCTGGCGATCGCGCGCGCCTTCGAAGCGGCCACCGGCTGGACCCGGAACCACCTGCCGCCGGTGCTGCGCGCCGTCGCCGTTGCCTGACTGCACCGCGCATCGCCTAGACTCAGCCCCTTTTTGACGCGCGGCCCGGCGCGGGCGCAACCCGGGAACAACCCGATCCCGGAGCCGTCCCGCGGCTTCTAGAATCACCAGTCATTCCAACCCCGTCTCGATGCCCTTATTCACCTTCCGCAGTTGCCCGCGCGCGCAGTTGACGGCCCCTTTGCGCAATGCCCTGGTGGCGACACTGCTGGTCCTGGCCGGCGTCAGCGCCGGCGCCGCGACCGTTCAACTGGACGAGATGACCTGGACCGAGGTGCGCGACGCGCTCGGCGCCGGCACCACCACGGTGATCATCCCGATCGGCGGCACCGAGCAGAACGGACCGCACATGGCGCTGGGCAAGCACAACTTCCGGGTCGCCGCGCTGTCGTCGCGGATCGCGGAGAAGCTCGGCAACGCGCTGGTTGCGCCGGTGGTCAGCTATGTGCCCGAGGGCCGGGTCTCGCCGCCGACCGGCCACATGCGCTTCGCCGGCACCATCTCGGTCCCGGGCGACGCCTTCGCCGCGATCGTCACCGGCGCGGCGCGCAGCTTCCGCCAGCATGGCTTCCTGGACATCGTGCTGATCGGAGATTCCGGCAATTACCAGGGGCAGTTGAAGGAAGTGGCGCAGCGGCTGAACCGGGAGTGGGCCGGCACGCGCGCCCGGGTTCATTTCGTGCCGGACTACTACCGCGCCGCCACCGATGGCTTCTCCCAGGCGCTGCGGGCGCACGGACTCAGCGAAGCGCAGATCGGCGTCCATGCCGGCGCGGCCGATACCTCGCTGATGCTCGCGGTCGATCCGGCCCGGGTGCGCGCGGACCGGCTGCATTCCGGGCTAGCGCCCGAATCGACCACCGGCGTGGTCGGCGACCCGTCCCGCGCCAGCGCCGCCCTGGGCAAAATCGGGATCGACCTGGCCGTCGAGCGGGCGGTCGAGGCGATCCGCCAGGCCGTCAAACTGCCCTGACCCGACACCCTCCAGACCTAGACTTAGACATAGACCAGCAAGGACTTTCAATCAATGCGTTCCCGATTTCGTTTCCGCTCCCGCTTCCGATCGGTTCCCTGCGTTTCCTGTCTCGCGGTGGCGTTGACGCTGGGGGCCTGGCTTGCCCCGGCGGCCGCGCAGGCTCCTGCCGGCGCCGTCGTCACCGTGCCGGGCATGCCACCGGTGGTGGAC